>JBDNFX010000232.1:0-1202 GCA_041689575.1 Kapaibacterium sp. (SeqCode) | reverse complement strand
GCACTAATAAACCCTGCAATTAGTCCAAGGGAAGTGTTTTCATTGAGTCTAAAATTAAACTTGGTACCCAAGTTGTAAGAAGTATTTGGGGCATACCCAAATTCAAAAAATGGTTCAGCAACTATTTCATCACTTATTAGTGGTTGCCAAAAACCTATTCTTATAGGCAGTACTGCAAAAGACCACTCCCCAAACCCAGTTCCTATAAAAGTAAACAAAGAAGTTCCAGCATATAATTGGTAATTTAAAATTGGCAAAGCGATTATTGTAGGTGCTAAACGTAGATGAATCCCTCGAAACAACGTATTTTCAAGCGGCTTTGAAGGGTCTGGTTTTTGAAACATTGTCGATTCAGAAGAGGAGTTAAGTACAGATAACTGTACTAACCCAATATTCCATGCAGAATGTTTCATAAATTTCGTTTCTTGTTCTGTTTCTTCTTGTAAATTTAAAAAGTCAAGTACTGAAACACCAAATCCAAAATAGGGGAAATTTGATCCTGAAGTACTACTTGGAGTAAAATTTAAAACATAACCAGCATACGCCCTCATATTGAATCCACCTATTGACCCAATATCTGCAGTTGCTCCTAAATTTGCGTACTGCGAAATCAAATACCCTAATCCGATTGTTGGCGTTATAGACACATAAGGAATCTCTCTTCGTAAATAAAATCTTTTTCGTAAATAAAGTGGTAAAACACTCATTACGGATTTATTGAAAGGAAGAACTCCAGTGTTTGTATCTCTTTTTGAAATTATTGATTCAGGAACAATCCATTCAAATGCGTACGTCCCAATGCTCCAGTCAGGATCGTCATTGAACCAACGCAATCTAAATTCTGTAGGCAAAAATCTATACATTCCACCAGTAAAAAAAGCATCTTTTTTAGTGTCTGTTAGAACGCCCTCTAACAATTCTTCTATGTCGAAAAATATACCAAAAGGTCCAGCACCAACTTTATTTACAGAACTTGTAAACAATAGTCCTGCAGATTCAAATAAACCAAAACGAATAAAATTCGGGTATTCTCGAGTTACTATTGAATCTTGTTGATCTTTATCGCGTTGGATTTGCGTAACTCTTGTAGAAGGGAATATAGAACCATTATTATTTAAATTTTTGCCATCAAGTTTTGGTTCTAATTCTTGACGGTAGCCCGGTGGGTAAGCAACATTAGTAACAATTGTAGTATCACGTTG
>JBDNFX010000231.1:0-5568 GCA_041689575.1 Kapaibacterium sp. (SeqCode) | reverse complement strand
GTTCATACAAGTACATTCCCTCATTTAAAGATTCTTGAATTGTTAAAGCATCTACCTTATCTGAATTGTATTTCCATTGTGAAAGTCGATCAATTAGTGTCAAGCTATTGTAAGTGTTGTCAGATTTTTTCCACAGAATTTCTTCCTTACATTCTTTTTCAAATCCAATAAATTCTCTGCTCCATCCAATTTCAACAGTGTGGTGAATAGACGGAGATACTTTAATTCCAGCAATTGAACATTCTTTTGAAATTGAAAACAAAAAATCTAAACTTGGAGAATATCCATCAATAGAAAAACTTCTTTTTCCCTTTGTATCTCTACGTGAGGGATCTGCCCAAATTCCTTGAAACTTTATAGTTGAGAAAGAAGCTTCTTCGATTGTTCCAAAATGAAATTGAATGTTTTTGATACCAATTTTGTTACAGTTTCTTTGAGCTAACAAAAAATGGAGGAAATTATTTTCGAATGTATGGACTGTTGCCACATTTTGAGAAAGAGCAGCAGTATCATTTCCTGAACCAGTGCAAACTTCAAGAACTGTATCGAGTCCGTAAAAGTTGCTACTATGGTACTCTGCAATTTTGAAGTGTGTTGCTTGTTCAGCTAAAATTGGAGTAACAAACCAATTTGGAAGAAACTTTCCTAATCGCTGTCCCCTATTTGTTCCAAGGGCAACTTCCAATATTGTTAGTTGTTGGAACGAAGTAAACTGAGGATATGTTTTACGAACAGATTGTATGATTGAAGTAGTAATTACTACTGAAGAACCTAATAGATTCAAAACAAAGCAAATTGCTTCTTCAAAAGGAAGTTCTTTAAACAAATGGTCTAATTCTGTTTGTTGGTTAATCATTCAAAATCTAGTCGTAAATAAAACGTTGATAAAAAATCGTTCAACAACAATAACTATTCTACCATCACATTATTTTTAAGAAGAAAAAAAATGAAAATATCAATATTATTAACCATTCTCTTTTGTGTTCTTTCGTGTGCAAAAGCTGAAATAAAATCAGAAAAACCTATGAATACAGTAAATGCCCTTGCTTCTATCAATGTAAAAGACATTGACGGAAATCCCGTAGACCTTTCAACTTACAATGAATCGGTTGTACTTGTCGTAAACGTAGCAAGTTTTTGTGGTTACACCTCACAGTATACAGATTTAGAAAAACTCTATCAACAATACAAATCAAAAGGTTTCACTATTCTTGCCTTCCCTTGCAACGATTTTGGGAAACAAGAACCGGGTAGCAACGAAGAAATTAAAGAGTTTTGCTCAACAAAATTTTCAACTTCGTTTCCAATGTTTGACAAAGTAGCAGTTTTAGGGCAAAATCAAGCACCTCTCTATAACCGATTAACAAATTCAGAAAATGTTTCTAAAGGTGATGTAAAATGGAATTTTGAAAAATTTATTCTCGGTAAAAATGGAGTTGTTGTAGCTCGTTTCCCTTCAGGAACTAAACCATTATCAGAAGAAATTACATCAATAATTGAAACTGAATTAGCTAAGTAAGTAGAATAGTTCTAAAAACTAAGAATCAAGAATATGCGATTAATTGTCCAAAGAGTAACTAAAGCTTCTGTAAAAATTAATGGTACTACTGTTGGTAAAATAGACAACGGTTTAGTAGTATTGGTTGGAATAACGCATACGGATTCTTTAAAGGATGTTCTTTGGTGTGCTAATAAGGTCGTAAACCTGCGAATTTTTTCTGATGCACAAGGAAATATGAATGATTCGGTACTTTCAGTTGAAAATGCTGGAATGTTGATAGTTTCAAATTTTACGTTGTATGGGAATACTTTGAAAGGGTTACGACCTAGTTTTATGGAGTCTGCTCAACCTTCAGTAGCAGAACCATTGTATAATCAGTTTGTAAGTGAAGTTAAGAAGACTGTTTCTCTGAACATTCAAACAGGAGAATTTGGTGCTATGATGGAAGTTTCTTTGGTCAACGATGGTCCCGTAACACTTATTATTGATTCTCCTGCACCAATTTCGTCGTAAGGTATTTTTTGATGACAACTTGAGCAAGGAGATAACACCCATACCCAATGGTTATACCAAGCAAAGCACCTCCAAGGATGTCAAAAAAATAGTGAACACCAACAAATATTCTCGAAAGAGCAATCAACGTAGCTGCTGAAAACCCTACTATTGCCCACCGTCTGTAAAACAATCCAAAAACTGTAGCAAGTGCAAAACTATTTCCTGAATGTGTAGAAGGAAATGATTGGCCAACTCCACAATCTACTAAAAGGCGAACTCCATGTAATGCTCTACAAGGACGAATTCTATCAAATTCAAATTTAAGGAACCTGCTCGAAAGTGGATCAATAATTACAATTGCAACCACAATTGTTACTAAACAAACTAACCCAACTTTCTTTTTACTAATCAAATACACACACAGTAAAATATAAACAGGAATCCATGTAAGTGGTGATGTAATGTAGGGCATTACAAAATCTGTTACTGGGTTTGAAAGAGTTTGGTTGAAGAAGAAAAAAATCGATTCATCTATTTTCTGCAACAATTCAAGCATTGGAAACTTCTTTCACTTCAAGTTCTTTATATCGGAAATACGAAACCAACACCAAACCAATGCAGACTCCACCGATATAATTGCCTTCACGCATCGAAATTTGATTATTCGTAATAGAGACACTCAACATCGACAAAATCGTTCCTGCGGCAACTAAAGAGCAATAGAGAGTAAATTTGTTCTTCGTTTTCCTTGCTACATAAAAACCTAACAGAACACTTCCAAAAAATGGAATATAAACTAATATAGCTAATGGAATTCCATACTTATATGCTGCATACAAATATCCATTATGAGCAAAAGTATAATGAACTGTACCTTTTTCTATCATATCATAATAGGAATATTTAGCCCCTAATCCATACCCACCAAGTGGTGATTTAGCAATCATATCAAGGAGCAACCCAGATTCTTTCACACGTACAAGAAACGATAAATCTTTACTTGCCTTCGAAGATGATGTAAATCGTTTTCCTACAACGGATAATGCTGTTAAAGCTTTCTCTTCAAATAGAATAAACACGCTACTGGCAACAACAATTAGCGAAAATACGGCAAAGAGTGAAATTATAATCTTATTCTTCTTTGGCAAAAAGAAAAATGTAGTACCAATTGCAAGCAAAAACCCTAACCAATATCCACGAGTAAATGTAGTTATCAAAGCTGCAAAACAAACTATAAAGACAAAAAACAATAGAATTTTTATTTTCTTTTTGTCAAGTAAAGCAATACCAAGTATTGAAATAATACAACCAAAAACATATACTAACTCATTTAAAGCGTTCCTTGCGGATACAATTTGCCAAGCATACACCGCCAAACTTGTAGTTTTCGTATACTTGTAGATAGAAAATCCGGCAATACCTAAAGAAACAAGTATCCATAACGTAAAGAGAATTGACAAATCTTTTTCAGTTTTAATATGTTCTTTTATAGGGAATGCATAGAGTAAAAAGAACAACACCAGCCATTCACTCATAATTTCTTTTAATGTTGTATCTACATTAAAAAAGAATCCGAGTATAAACGACACAAATGTCAAGAGAATAGCCGTTAGTAATGTACCATCGATAAAAGTAGAGACAACTTTTTTCTTTAGAAAGAATATTCTAGAAATGAACCAAATAGCCAGCGACCCTATGTAAAACAGAGCAGTCGCTACTTCAAGCGGAGTCGTTTCTTCTGAAAGATCTCGAAACCAAGGAATAGCCATTAACGTAGCAAAGTAGATCCAGAATTTAGGACTTTTAAAAAATCCATAAACCAAAGGAACACCTATTATACCGGCTAAAACAAATAACTCAATTTTTAGATAAATCGAAAGTACAGACAACCCTAAAAACCCTATAACAAACAATGGTATTTCCCATAAGCGTACGGGAACAAATTGAAATGGTGAAATGGGCAATACTGGTGTTGAAGGCATATCTGAACAAAGATGGAAAAGGTTATTTCTACGGCAAAACAACGAAATAACTCTCTCTTTAATTTACGAAGGAAAAAATAGAGTTGTAGACAAAGGATTAGAAATGATCAAATTTGGGCTACGAGAGAATTAGTACTTGTTACACTCCATTGATTCAATATTTTTTAATCTGCAGAAACAAGTAAAACCTGACTAAGTCCTCGATAGGAGAATTTCTATTTTCTTCACGGTGGTTGAGGCTCTCGAAACCACCAAAAGCATTTTATTCATCGTCATTCTCTTTTTTGTATCCTTCATATTAGTAGGATTGTTCGATGCCTTTAAAGATGATTTCTCGGTTGTTTATGTCGTGTGTTACATTTGTAGAAAGTAAGATTCTTAATTCCAAATCACTTATGGGGCTTCTTTCCATTGATTGTAAGTATTGCGTTTTATCTATAATCTGCCAATTAATCAATCTTTGTACTCTATTTTTTAATATCATATCTCACCAAATTCGCATAGTTCTGCCGTTTCCTTCCAAAATTAGATGGGCAATATTCATTTCAACATATTTGGTAATTATCTCATCAAAGGAGTTTTCGGGCATTTGTTCCACTTTTACAAGAATTTCTTTCGAATACAAAGCGGTTGCAAACCTATACCCACCTTTAGCAATGTTTTTCATTTCAATTTTATTGTTGAGTTTAAAATAAGTACACTTCCAGATTAAGTATCTTTTGTTTAAAGATAGACTTATTCATATCTACCAATTTTTCTCGATTAGTAGTCGATTGTGGCAATGATTTCTAATTCTGAATCTGAAGGTATTTCGGTAAATGAGATGATGCTTATCATTGGGAAAGCACCGTGTAACATTCTAAACAGGTACGGGCGGATGGTTGCAGGGCATATTATTAAGGCTGTATACCCAGACAATGTTAACTCGTCAGAGGCATTTGTTACCGAATTATAAATTGCATCTAATACTTGTGGAGAAAACCCTAACGAGGGCATAGTTGATGCTTGTGGGTTCTGTTGGAGCGTTTGCACCATTGCTTGTTCTAAACGTGGTGCAACTGAAGCCGCGTGAATAACTCCGTTTTGATCTTGATATAATCGTTTAATTGTTTCAGAAAGATTATGGCGAACATATTCCGTTAAAACTTCTACATTTTGGGTTACTTTTACGTATTCCAAAAGTGATTCTAAAATTATAGGCATATCACGAATTGGAATTAACTCGCGTAAAAGATTTTGCAACACTTTTTGAACAATGCTAATTGCCAATTGTTCGTTTGTTACTTCATCAATTAATGCAGCATTATGTTTCTTTACATTATCTAAAAGTTGGCGTACTTCCTGACGAGTGAGTAAACGCTCAGCATTTCTACGTAATATTTCTGTTAAATGTGTTGCAAGAACTGTTGCCGGTTCTACTACGGTAAAGCCCATAATTTCTGCGTGTTCACGGTCTGATGGCATAACCCACGTTGCAGGAAGTGAGAATACAGGTTCTGTAACTTTTAATCCCCGTAAGGTGCCTTCTGCAGAGCCAGGGTTCATTGCTAAAAGCCTACCGGGATAGAGTTTGTTACGAGCAAATTCATT
>JBDNFX010000230.1:0-9469 GCA_041689575.1 Kapaibacterium sp. (SeqCode) | reverse complement strand
AGTTTTTGTTTCAACAGTTTTTACTGCTTTTTTGCTACTACAGCATTCTTCTGATTTAACGTTTGAAGCTTTTGTTGCTTTAGAACAACTTGCTTTTTCATTAGAAGCTTTGACAGCTTTAGAAGAACAAGTTTTAGAATCAGAAGCTTTTGTTGCTTTTGAAGCACAACAACCTTCGTCGGAAACCTTCATAGCTTTCGCTGATGTAGTTTTGCTACAAGAAGCTTCTGCTTTAGATTCTTTATCTCCACATATCGCAAATGAAGGTGTAGAGATTCCAAATGATAGACCTATAAATAGCGCTATAGCGATTAGGTTTTTCATATTATTCCTTTCTTACAAGTGAATGAAAACGAACAAGTAATACTTTTACAAGTTCTTGACGATGCAATTTACATCAAAAATTTCAATTTATGCAACATAATAGATAAAAAAAGAGTATTTAAAGCTTTTTTTTATTTCCTTTATTTACCAATCTAAGGTTTTACACATCAAGAGTATTCTATTTTTAGTATCCTTTTATTTCAAATTTCTACCCAGTTGTACTAATTCGTTTGCAAGTTCTTTTGTTGAAGATTCAGCATAAAATCGAATTAGTGGTTCTGTGCCTGAAGCACGTACTAATAACCAAGATTCGGCAAACAAAAACTTATAACCATCTAAGGTGTTACAAGAATCTACAGAATATTTCCCTATTTTTTTTGGTGATGCTTTGCAAGCAGCCAATATAGTTTCTTTTTCCTTTTGAGTTACTCGAGCGTCAATACGAGCTATATGGTGTGGTCCAAATTCTTTTTCTAATTCTGCGCATAGCTGTTGTAATGTTTTCTTTTTCTTTGCCATTATCTCCAAGAGTAGCAAACCATTAAAAATCCCATCACGTTCAGGGATATGCAAGGATGTTCCTAATCCTCCAGATTCTTCCCCACCAATGAGAATTTTTTCTTCCACCATCAATTTAGCAATATACTTAAACCCAACTGCAGTTTCAAATATTGGAATTGAATACTTTTCGCAAAATTTATTTACCATTGAAGTTAAAGAAACAGTTTTAGCCACAGAACCTCTTAATCCTCGATCGAGGTATAAGTACTGAAGTAAAATCATAAATAGTTTATGAGAATCTACAAAGTTTCCATCAGAATCAAATACTCCTAATCTATCTGCATCACCATCGGTAGCCAATCCTATAGAATATTTTCCCTCTTTTAATTTCTTTTGTAAGGTAGGTAAACAACTTTCAATAGGTTCTGGGTGATCTATTTCTCCGAAGGATGGATTGATTTCACCGTGTATCATTTCTATTGATGGTAACAATTCCTTAAATGTTACTAAACCAGCTCCGTGCATAGCATCGTAGAGAACTTTGAATTTTGCATTTTTGATCAGTTCTATATCAATCTTTTTAAGAATACTATCTTGATATAATTTATTCGCATTAAATTCTTTTATCAATTTTTTCTTTTTTAAATCTTGAAACGTTTCAACTGCAGGTAATGGTTTTGATGGTTTGTATTTTTTCAAATACGATTCAATTTCCTTTATTTGCTCAGGTTTTGCAGGACCACCAAATGCTCCTTTTACTTTGAAACCATTATATTCAGGAGGATTATGAGAAGCAGTTATAACTATTCCAACAGTTGCTTTTTTCTTTAATGTTGCATACGAAACTTGAGGAGTAGTAGAAATAGAGTCTGATAAAAGTACACTAATTCCTCTTGAAGCAAAAACAATAGCGGATTCTTCTGCAAATTGTCGTGACAAAAAGCGAGTATCATATCCAATAACTACTGAAGGTTTTTCATTGTTTGATATTGACAACACGTAATCGGCTGTTGCGTGTGAAACTATTTGAACATTTTCAAATGTATAATCTCTTGCAATTAGCCCACGCCATCCATCTGTTCCAAATACTATCATTGTGCTATATTAAAAATTAAATTCAATAATTATTTAAACAATTCTGCCTGCATATTGTGCATTAGTACCCAATAGCTCTTCAATACGGAGTAATTGGTTATACTTTGCAACTCTATCAGTTCTTGAAGGAGCACCCGTTTTGATCTGACCAGCATTTAACCCTACAGCAATATCTGCAATAGTTATATCTTCAGTTTCGCCTGAACGATGAGATATAACGGTCATGTAACCACCTTTACGAACCAATTGCATTGTTGCTAAGGTTTCAGTCAAAGTTCCAATTTGATTTAATTTAATTAAAATAGAATTTCCTACTTCTTCTTCAATTCCACGAGTTAAAAGATCTGGATTCGTTACGAATAAGTCATCTCCAACTAATTGAATCCGCTCACCTAATTGTTTCGTTAACTTTGCCCAATTTTCCCAATCGTTTTGGTCTAAACCATCTTCTATTGAAACAATAGGATATTTATCAACTAAGGAAGTATACCAATCAATCATATCTTCAGCTGAAATTATTTTTTGAGTTGATTTGTAGAATTTATACCTACCATTTTCATACATTTCTGAAGCGGCGACATCTATTGCTAGAACGACATCTTCGAACGGAGCATATCCAGCAATTTCAATTGCTTCTAAAATTATGTCGAGAGCTTCTTCGTTGGATTTTAAATTTGGAGCAAAGCCACCTTCATCACCTACAGCAGTATTTAATCCTTTTTTGTGAAGAACAGAGCGCAAGGTATGAAAAATTTCAGTGCCCATTCTTAGACCTTCGCTAAAAGAATCTGCAGAAATTGGCATTATCATAAATTCTTGAATATCAAGAGTATTATCGGCATGTTTACCGCCGTTCAGAATGTTCATCATTGGAGTTGGTAGCGTGTTTCCATTTATACCACCAAGATATTGAAACAATGGTAATTGGTGAAATTCAGCAGATGCTTTCGCAACTGCTAAAGAAACTCCTAAAAGTGAGTTGGCTCCAAGTTTTTTTTTGTTTTCTGTTCCATCTATTCCGCAAAGATAGGTATCAATCAACTCTTGTTCTGTTGCATCCATCCCAATTAACTCATCAGCAATGGTATCATTTACATTTGCGACGGCTTGGAGAACTCCTTTGCCGTTGTATCGTTTAGGATCGTTATCGCGGAGTTCGTGAGCTTCGTGTTCACCAGTACTTGCCCCGGAAGGAACTGCGGCTCTTCCCCAAGAACCATCTTCCAAATGTACGTCTACTTCCAAAGTTGGGTTTCCTCGAGAGTCTAATATTTCTCTCGCAACGATGTCTACTATTTCTGATGTCATATTGAATAATGATAATATGATAAATATTCGAATAAAAGAAATTCGAATTCAAAAAGGAAAATCCTATACTAATGTATCAATTTTTTTTGCTAATGCAAAATCTAATTCTGTTAATCCTCCTTTGTCGTGTGTAGACAAAGTAATTCTGAGTTTGTTCCACCCATAAACAAGAAGGTCTGGATGGTGGTCCGCAACTTCAGCAAGAATAGCAATTGCATTGACTGCCCCAATTGCACCAACAAAATTCTGAAACGGTATATCTCGAATAATTGATGTTTCTTCATAACGCCATAACGGAACATCTTTTAAATGTTCTTCAAGTAATTCTTGCGATAAAACAGTTGCTTTAGCCATAGTATAAACTTTAAATAATTTTCGAAAATATAAAAAAGCAGGGTTTTAAAAAAACCCTGCTGTAATGAATAGTTCTTCCAATAGAAGAGTATTTGGAATTAGTTTGCTTGAATACGAGATACTAATTCATTTTTAGATACTGCACCTACGATTGTATCAACAACTTCACCTTTTCTAAAGATTAAAATAGTTGGAATTGATCGAATACCATACTGCATTGCTACGTTTGGACTGTTGTCAACATCTACTTTGCCAATTTTAACTTTACCTGCATATTCGACTGCAAGTTCTTCTACAATTGGTTCAATCATTCTACACGGTCCGCACCATGCAGCCCAAAAGTCTACTAATACTGGTTGTTCAGATTCTAAGACTTCTTTGTCAAAAGTTTCATCTGTGAAATGCAATGCCTGTCCCATGGTCGTACTCCTACGCTATTTCTAAATTGTTTTTGTAAAAATACAAAATTTTTTATTACTCTTGCCACTTAAAATGTTACCAAAAGAAAATTTGCATTTTAAAACTGTATTATAATTAGTGACGAATTAATGTTTCCTTCTATTTCGTTTTGTTGAAAATTTGTATAAATTTATTCAATTTTTTTCAAATTCTGCCAATTATTACATGCTTCTAATAGAACTTACCAGAAAAAAAACGTACTTTTGTTACCATACGTTATTAATTCCATAGTACATTCTGAACTTGAAACCTACTTAAAATACTTATGTCATCTTCACTGAGAAAATCAAAAATAGTTCTAACGAATTATACAAGTAGAGAATGGGAACACCCTACAGACAGAGCGGCTTTAGATGTTCTGCGTTCAATTCCCGGATTAGATTCATTACTTCAAACGTTAATGGGTGGGACTACTGAACGGTCGTTACGACAAGTTACATTAGCTTCTGCAGTTCGGGTTACTCCACAGCAATTTGGAAGAATCTATAGAATGGTTGAAGAATCGTGCAGGATTTTAAATGCTAAAGAACAACCTGAAACTTTTATCTCGCAAAATCCATTTTTAAATGCAGGAGCTGTTGGGGTTTCAAAGCCATTTATAGTTCTAAACTCTGCATTAGTTCAACAATGTACTGATGAAGAATTACTTGCCGTTGTTGCTCACGAATTGGGTCATATTCTAAGTGGGCATGTTTTGTACAAAACTTTGTTATCAATGTTGTTAAAGTTTACAATGTCGGCATTTTCAATTCCATTGGGGCAAACAGCATTAATCGCTTTGGTTGGTGCTTTACGTGAATGGGATAGAAAAAGCGAGTTAACTGCCGATAGAGCTGGTTTGTTGGTTGTTCAAGAACCTATGATATCATATAATGTACTAATGAAATTAGCAGGAGGTCCTTTCTTAGCAGAAATGGATATATACGAATTTTTCAAACAAGCTCAAGAATACGAACAAGGAGATTCACTTAAAGATAGTTTTTTGAAATTTTTTAATGAATTCGACGCAACACATCCGTTTCCTGTAACTCGGTTAACGAAGTTAAAAATGTGGGTTGATTCTGGAGAATATCAACGCATCCTCGATGGTTCAGCACCAAAACAATCTGATTCGACCTTTGAATCATTTTCAAAAGCGTCTTCGTCGTATAAAGAAGATTTTTCTATGTCCAAAGATCAGTTGACCTCAATAGTTTCTTCGGTAATTTCGACTGTTGAGGATACTGCATCGAAAACTAAAAATACTGTTCAAGACTGGTTTACAAATAAAAAATAGAATATATGCAAGAATCTGCTTTAAAAGGCACTGTTGTATGGATAACTGGTGCTAGTTCTGGAATCGGAGAAGCCTTAGCGAAAAAAGCTGCTGAATTAGGAGCAATTATAATTCTTTCAGCACGTTCAGTTTCGAAATTAGAAGCACTTCAAAAAGAACTTTCAATTTTAACTACTGTATACGTAGTTGAATGTGATGTTACTTCTCAAAAATCAGTAGAAAATGCTAAAAAAATGATTTTCGAAAAAACTGAATTTGTTGATATTTTGATAAATAATGCTGGCATCGGAAGATTTGGTAATTTTTGCGATTTAACTCCTTCTGACTTTGATGAGGTATTTACTACCAATGTTAAAGGTCAATTTATGTGTACTCAAGCTGTTTTGCCTTCAATGATAGAACGTAATCAAGGTTCAATAGTGAATATACTTTCTGTAGCAGCGGTGAAAACTTTTACGCTTTCATCTATTTACGGTGCATCAAAAGCTGCTGGGTTACTAATGTCTCGTTCCATACGGCAAGAACTGCGCGAACGTTCTCTAAAAATCCGAGTGCTCGATATATTACCCGGAGCAACGAAAACACCAATTTGGGGTGACGAAAACATACAAAAGTTTGGAGATACAATGATGGATGCAAGTTCTGTGGCAGAGGCTACCTTACAAGCAGTATCTCTTAGCATTTCTGATTCTTTGATGATTGAAGAATTAATTTTACGCCCTCAAGGAGGGGATATTTAGATAATGAAAAGAGTTTTGATAACTGGGGGAGCAGGATTTTTGGGATCACATTTGTGTGATAAATTTCTTTCTAAAGGGTTTTATGTAACCTGTATGGATAATTTGATAACGGGTTCAGTCGATAATATAGCACACAATATAGGAAATCCGAATTTTCATTTTATTCATCACGATGTAACTGAATATATTTATGTTCAGGGCGAATTAGACTATTTATTACACTTTGCATCTCCGGCTTCGCCAATTGATTATTTAAAAGTTCCAATTCAAACATTGAAAGTCGGTTCTTTAGGTACTCATAAAGCATTGGGATTAGCTAAAGCTAAGGGTGCTCGGTTTTTATTAGCATCAACGTCTGAAGTGTATGGCGATCCATTGGTTCACCCTCAAACTGAAGATTACTGGGGGAATGTAAATCCAATCGGAGTTCGTGGAGTGTATGACGAAGCAAAAAGATTTGCCGAAGCCTTGACTATGGCTTACAACAGATATCATTCCGTTGAAACAAGAATAGTACGAATTTTTAACACCTATGGCACTCGAATGCGTGTTGAAGACGGAAGAGCAATTCCCGCTTTTGTTTCGCAAGCACTTCGTGGAGACCCAATGACCGTTTTTGGAGATGGTTCTCAAACACGATCGGTCTGTTATGTTGATGATTTAGTTGAAGGAATATATAGGTTGTTAATGAGTGATTGCTCAGACCCAGTAAACATTGGGAATCCTGATGAGTTAACCATGTTAGATCTTGCAAAAGAAGTAAAAACATTAATAGGTTCTACTTCTGAAATCATATTTAAAGAGTTACCTCTTGACGACCCTAAAGTTAGGCAACCAGATATATCCAAAGCTAAAGAACTTTTAGATTGGTCACCATCGGTCAATAGAGCTGAAGGACTTGTTAAAACTATAGTTTACTTTGCAAAGACATTAGGAATTCCCTATGATGAGAAAAACAGTAAATCAAGTTGAAAAAAGTGAGTTAAGAAACATTTTGGGTGAAATCTTAAAAAATGTTCCTATGTTAGTAACAAAGATTCAAGATTGTTTATATTGCTCTGCTGATTCTTCAAAGGATTCACCTTTAGAAGTTTTACGATTTTTATGGATTATATCAATTTCAGGTGAGTCGTTAAGTCCTTCGAAAATAGTAGATGATGCTTGGCACGAGTTAATTTTGTGTACTCGAGAATATGAACGGATTTGTAGTCTTTATTTTACAAAATTCATTCATCATTCTCCTGGCGGTACTGAAAGTGAAAATCAATCAAAATATAGAAAAACCTTAACTTTATACGCATTACATTTCGGAACACCTCCTGAATATTTTTGGGGCAAAACTACTGAATTTGATACACTATCACGCTGTGGACTTTGTACCACAGAATAATAAATTAAAACAATATGCTTTTACGTTCTATCGTTGACATTTCTCCTTCTGCTTTGAGCAAATTTGAGCAAGAAAAGCAACCAACGAATGTTTTTAAAAAAATATGGTTAGCACTTTCAGGCGACAAAGGTCCTGTAGTGCAAACTTTTGCGTATAACGCTGCATCTATCTTACAGAATATTCACAGAGCTATGAAATCGAAAAATATTAAAATATTATTCGATTAAGTTTAGACGAAAACGATATTTATGTAGATACTGAAGGTAAGACTGATGATTTGATTGAAGCTGTAGATAAATTCCGTTGGAGCGTTGAAGATATTGAATCAGAGACATTTAAAAAATTAGAGTTAGTTTTTGAACATAACGAAGATTCACTTCATTATTTGTTAGAAGTAAGTGTACAGAAGAAAGCAAAAGTAGGTCAAGTTCCAATTTCAATAAAGGTTACCGCAGTTTTAAATTCTTTTAAAAGAAAAGGAAATGAAACTTCTGAGGAATTGAAAAGTAGAATGGAAGATATCTTTTCTTCTCAAGCAAAATACGATGAAGTAGTAAATAGATCAAAACGGTATTTCAATGAATTTTGCAACGCTGTTTTAATGTCCTTAATGGCTAACAATATTGGTGAAGCTACATTACGCACTTCACCAGAAGTTTCTATTGTTCGTAACAGAACAGCTTCGGCACTTTCAAAAGGTGCTCCTACACGAAACAACTCAACTTCAAGAAGAAATTACGAACACTATGACGATTATTATGGATGGAATGATTTTTTACTATATACCTATTTATGGAATGACTTATCCTATCATAACGCCATTCACTACCATGATGTTCAAATAATTGATGAAAACTATTCTCCTTTAATGAATATTGATTCTTATGGCGTAGATACAAGTCAATTCGACGCATTCAACCCAGATGTGGACTTTGAACCCGTAAAAAATGATTCTATTTCTAATTTTTCAGAAGAATCTCAACATAACTTTGGAGATGATACTTTGGATAATCACGATTCTAATTCCGATTCTAACTCCTCTTGGGGAGATTCTGATTCAAGTTCAAGCTCTGATTCAAGCTCTTCTTGCTCCAGTTGTAGCAGTTGTAGTAGCGATTAGTTTTTATTATTCAATAATAGTTTGTAAATTTGTAGATATTTGATTATATCATTTTTTTATAGAACTATTATGTTTCCAAAGATTTTACAAAAAGTAGCAACCTTTTTAGTTGCTATTTCTTTATCATATTGTTTAGTTGAGGCTCAAAAGTCACGTTCACTAGAATTCCCTCAACAGAATCCACCATCAATTTCACGAATAGTAACCGATATAAAAGAAACCCCTTTTAAATCTGGTGAAATGCTAATGGCTCCGACTACACAATATAGTCATGGAGACCCTACTGCATTAGAACAACAGAATTTAGAATTTATTAATCAAGCACGTGCAAACCCTGTAGAAGAAGGTATTCGCTTAGCTAATACAACTGACCAAGCAGTGCAAAATGCATATACTTTTTTTAATATTGACAAAACTCTTTTTCAATCTCAATTTGCAAATTACCCTGCAAAAGGACCATTAGCTTTTAATGCACTGTTGATTCAATCTGCTCGTGGACATTCTGTAGATATGCGTGATAATCAATTTCAAGATCATTCTGGGTCGAATGGTTCTACGGTGCAACAAAGAATTAACTTAGCTGGGTATACTGGTTGGTCGGGAATAGGTGAAAATGTATTCAGTTATGCTCAAAGTATATGGCATGCTCACGCTGGTTTTAATGTTGATTGGGGTGCAGATAACCAAGTAACTTTAGGACATAGAAAAAACATAATGAATTTCGAAGGCGCACAGTATCGTGAAGTAGGAATTGGAATTTATTCTGTTCAACAACCTTCTCAAGTTGGACCATTAGTTGTTACTCAAAACTTTGGGCTAAAAGGAACAACAAAGTTTGTTACAGGAGTTGTTTATAAAGATTTAAACAACAACAACTTCTACGATCCAGGCGAAGGTCTTGT
>JBDNFX010000229.1:0-12279 GCA_041689575.1 Kapaibacterium sp. (SeqCode) | reverse complement strand
TTTCATTTCATGCTGGTGCATTATCAAACCCCAATCCTTCATCAGGTTTGGAATATGACTTTAGAACTATTGTTGGAACTGAAATTGGAAAAGATTTTTTGTTAGTATCTAATCCTTTAAGTATAAATACTCCTAACAGTTTTGTAGATAGAGAAAATTACGGAACTTCTTCAATGAGAGTTACATCTGGTGTGCTAGAAGATAAAGTTATCGAACGATTAGGAATACCTTCTGAGTTAGTTATTCGTATTTATCCTTGGTATGACCCTATTACAAAAGAAATAACTGTTACAGGTTTAGTACATTATTTACAAGATGGATTTAAAGACTTTCATTTACTATTAGCTATAGTTGAGAACGACATTGCTAAACCACAAAAAAAAGCTGATGGAAAAGTAGATACTAATTATGTTCATCAATACGTATTTAGATCGTTTATACCAGACAATTCAATCGGATCACCTATTTCTGATAGTGACCAAAAGTCGGGAAGTGAAGTGATTTTTACACGAACAATACAACTCGCTCCGAATAGAGATTGGAACCCAAATAATCTAGAAATAGTGGCGTATGTTTATAGAAACTTAGTAGCACCCATTAAATCGAAAGAAGTACTACAATCAACTTCTAAAAAAATCTCTATAGTAAAATGAACTAAATCATATAAAATTTAAAGCCCCTATTTGGGGCTTTTTTTATAGTTCGATAGTTTTAGTATCTAAGAAAACTGCATTCCCTTCAAGTGTAAAAAAGGGATGTTCATTGTTTTTGTATTCAACCCAAATAGTTTCACCACTGGTTGGAATAATTTCAATTGGGAATTGTTTGGAATACAATTCATTGACAACTAACCCTAAAGAAATAGAACCGGTACCGCAAGCTCCGGTTTCTGCTTCTACACCACGTTCGTAGGTCCGCATTAACACCTTTTCGTCTTCAAACATAAAAATAGATACATTTACTCCCCTTGGTTGAAATTCATTAGAATTTCGAATGAATCTAGCATTTTCTACAAAATCATAAGTCCAGAATTCTGCATCTTCAATCTGTAATTGATTTTTATGAAGTATATAATGGTCTGAGCCAACATTTACATACGATCCCATTAAAATTCTTGAACCTATTCTTACAGAAACTTCTTTACGAAATTCTTTGAAATCAGGCATTGTTATGGCAATTCCTTTTTTTGTGTATTTAGCTTGGTATTCTGAACCTGCCATTGTAAAAGAAATATCCTGATTTTCCGTAATTATTCCTAGTTTTGTAGAAAATTCTACAGCACATCGAGATCCATTCCCACACATTGGTCCAAAGGAACCATCTGGATTAAAGAACCAAACATCGAAGTTACTGTTACCTTTAAGTGGTGAATTAATAGCCATTATTCCTTCTGTTTTTATACCAAATGCCTCTGAAAAAATATCAGCATATTTTTGAATTGTTTCAATTTCCAATTTTAAAACTCGATTATCAAAAATTGAGAATGTATTTCCTGCACCAGACATTTTAAATAAAGAAATTTCTTTTTTCATCGTTGTATCAATAATAATTCAAGTTCAATTGTAGCTTGTAATGATTCAATTTCTGTTTGTACTAATGAACGTTTTCTTCTCAAACCATCTAATTGTAAAATTCTATACTCATTTCCAGAAATTTGCCCTAGTTCTAACTTAGATTTGTCAATTTGTTGAACAGATTCAGATAAAAGTACATTCTTCTTGCTTAGTGAAATAATCTTGTTTTGTCTATTTATAAAATCAACTCTCCGAGTTAAATCAGATCTAACATCATTTTCCATTCTACTTAAAGAAAGTTGTTCAATGGAAATATCTATTTGTGAATTTTCTACAAATGAAGAAGCATCGAAAGCCTGAGAAATAAAGTAAGACATTTGCAAACCAACTTGTATTTGAGAAGTTAAATTTTGAGCTAAAAAACCAGCCTCACTTGCAGATCGATTCCAATTAAAGCTACCAAATGCAGAAATAGAAGGTAATTGTGTAGATTGGTTTGACTTTTTACGAAACTTTGCAGATTCTAATCGCTGAAAAGCTTCTTTATAAAAAGGATTTTTTAGAAAATATTTTGTTTGAATATCATTTATCGATTGAATAGTTAGCAATTTCTTTGGATATTCTAAAGTTTGGTTTTCAATAGGAATTGATATTAATCGAGATAACTGATTTTTTTGAATTGAGAATTGATTTTCAAGATTTAAATAACTAATTGAATCGTCAAGATAGGCTTGATTTGCCAATGAAACTTCATACTCGGATGCTAATCCTATTGATTTTTTATATGTAATCAAATCAAATCTATCTTTAGAAATTTGAATATTTTCAAGTAAAATAGGAAATTGTTCTTGTGTAGCCAATACTGAAAGATAGGTTTGAGTTGTAAATATTTTTACTGTCAGCTGTTGTTGAAAACTACGTTCAGTTGCTTCAATAAAATTAGATTCTAATAAATTTTTTCTGTGAAACATACCAAAACCATCAAACACATTCCAAACAACTTGAGTAGCAGCGTTATTTGAAGAAGCATTTGCACCTTTTCGAATTAATTCTCTACCATCAACAAATGACTGATTTGTATTGCTAATGCTACTTGTAGAATTAACAAGAAATTGAACATCAGGTAACTGTCCTGCATTAAAATGTGAATTGTTTAATTTACTTTGTAGAGCTTGGAGTTCTACTATCTTTACAATTTCAGAATTTTGAACAGCTAAAAGTAAGACTTCTTCTAAAGTTAGTATTTGTGCTGAAACTTGAATATTTAGAAAGTAAAAGAAAATAAGAAAAATGATTTTGTGAATCATGGAATAAACTTTAAGAATGTAGTTGCTAATCGCTCTGCTTCAACATTTGTAGGGGCTTCTGCAATACATCTTGCAATAGGTTCAGTATTTGAAGCACGTATGTGAACCCAAGAATTTTCAAAATATATTTTGATACCATCTCGAGTATCAATTTCATTGTTTATATATTTTTCATTCAATACATTTACTATTTCTGAAAAATCTCCTTGAAATGTTTTTTTCATTTTTACCATTGAATACTTTGGTAACTCATTACTTAGTTCTGAAAGTGTTTTATTAGTTTCGACCATTAATCCGAGAATCAAAAGTATACCAACAAAGGAGTCTCTACCGTAATGTGAATCTGGTAAAATAACTCCCCCAGATCCTTCACCTCCAATGACTGAACTTGAACGTTTCATTTCTTCGATAACATTCACTTCGCCGACAGAACTTCTAAAAATTGTTGCACTATGTTTTTTAGCAACATCTTCAACCATTTTTGAAGTAGATAGATTTACAGTTACACAATTCGCATAATTTTCAAATAGTTGATACTTGTTTTTAAAATAGAAAACAGCTTCAGTTGCTAAAGCAATTGTTTTTTCTTCTCCAATGGAAGTTCCGTTTTCATCTATTAGAACTAATCTATCCGCATCTGGGTCGACAGCAATTCCAATATCGGCAATGTTCAATTTAGTTTGTTTCGCTAATTCTGTTAAATTTTGAGGCAATGGTTCTGGCAAATGTGGGAAGTTACCTGTTCCATCACAATATAGTCGAACAACTGTACAACCAATTTTTTCTAGGAATTTTGGTATTCGAAAAGATCCTGAAGCATTTACGGCATCTACAACACAATGAAATTTTCTAGTATTGAGTTTAGAAAATAAATTTGATTTTACAACTAGGGGAAGTTGAAATAGTGAACTATTGTCGAAATCTACAGAAGAAATTTCAAAATCCGAATATTTTTTGGGATATGGTTTTGAATCTGAATCAACAATTGAATACAATTCATTATTTTCAGATTGTGTTAAACAAATTCCATCTTTTGATAAAAACTTAAAACCATTCCATTCTTCTGGATTATGTGAAGCAGAAATTGAAATTCCACCTGAAGCTTTTAATTCTTTTACAGCAAGTTGAATAGTTGGAGTTGGAGCAATACCAATATCAATCACTGAAATTCCATTTGCTGCTAAAGCACCAATAACACAATGTCTAATCCAATTTCCGGAAGGTCTTGCATCGTAACCTATCACAATGCTTTCACCTTTGAGCCAATTCGCAAAAGATTCAACATATTTCAATATGATTAGTGGAGAATTTTCATCACCTAAAGTAAACCTAACTCCTGAAACAGAACGTATAAGCATTGTTTAAAACCTAAAATGGGAATTTTATGAGACAAAATCGTAAACGATATACCAGCAAAAAAGTTGCAAGATTCCTAATTACTAGCCTTCTAAAGGTGACTATATTTGAAAAACAATAAAATCATATTTGATTTGTCCTTTCAAACAAAATTAAAGAGGGTTTTAATGTTCAATATTCCTGAGTTAATGGGTCAGTTTCAAAAAATGAAACAAGACTTAGATAAAGCTAAAGAATCACTTTCAAGCAAAACTACCACAACTGAAGTTGGTGGAGGTATGGTTAAAGTCGTAATGACGGGGGATTTAAAAGTTCAATCATTGATAATTAGTGAAGAGCTTTTAGCAATGAACGACAAAAAAATGCTTGAAAATTTAGTTTCATCGTGTGTATCCAAAGCAATAGAAACTACCCAAGAAATGATGCAATCTGAATTAGGATCTTTAACAAATGGAATGATGCCTTTTTTACAAGGGCTAAAATTTTAAATGTTCACTTCGAAACCGATAGAAAAAATTGTTGAATTATTTTCGACGTTACCCTCGATTGGAAAAAAAACAGCTCAACGGTTAGTTTTTTACATTTTAAGGCAAGATAAAGAATTTGCTCTATCATTTGCAAAAGCACTGTTAGAACTACATGAACAAACAATCTATTGTTCTATCTGTTTTAATTTTACAGATACCGATCCTTGTTTAGTTTGTTCTTCCCAATTGAGAAAAAAAGAAATTATTTGTGTAGTTGAAGAACCTCAAGACGTAACTGCAATTGAAAAAACACGTGAATTTAAGGGAATGTATCACGTTTTACACGGAACACTGAATCCCTTGGAAGGAATTGGACCTTCAGAAATTAAAATACGTGAACTAATTCAACGATGTTCCGATGAAGTTGGTGAAGTAATTTTAGCTCTCAATGCGTCGGTTGAAGGGGAACTAACAATTCAATATATTGCAAAGTTGTTAAAGCCACTTTCAATAAGTGTTACAAGATTATCGAGAGGACTCCCAGTTGGAACAGATTTGGAATATACTGACGAAGCAACGTTAGTTCGAGCATTTGAAGGAAGAATTAATGTACAATAAACGAAGACCGTACCAACAAGACTGGTTTGGAAAATGGTTTGAAAGCCCTTGGTATTTGACGCTTTATGCTCATAGACACAATAAAGAAGCTGCATTAGCAGTTAGCTTGATGTTAGAATCTACTAATTTAGAGTTTGGCTCTAAAGTACTAGATTTATGCTGTGGAAATGGAAGACACTCTTTGTTGTTAGCTGAAAGAGGCTTTGATGTAGTTGGTATTGACTATTCAAAAAATCTATTAGAAATTGCTAAAAAATCTTTAGAAACATATAACACAAAGTTTTTCAGACAAGATATGAGACACTCATACCCTTCTGCGCCGTATGACTGTATTTGTAATATGTTTACAAGTTTTGGTTATTTCGATATTGAAAATGATAACAGAACTGTAATATATCGTATTTCTGAAGCACTAAAAACAGGTGGATATTTCTTTTTTGATTATTTGAATGCAGAGTATATACGTGCTACATTTAATCCGTTTACAGAAACGATTTTGGATAATGCTACCATTATCCAAAAAAGAACTATTACTGAAACTCATGTAAAAAAAAGAATTGAAATCTATATTGAAAATCAATCTAAACCAGATGTTTTTGAAGAAAAAGTTCGACTTTATTCTCCAGAACAATTAAAGGCAATATTGCAATCATATTCAATTTCAACAGTGAAACAATATGGTAATTATTCAGGCAGTCCATTTTTAGAAGACTCTTCCCCTCGCTGTATAATAGTAGGTCAAAAATTACCAATCGAATAAAAATAAAAATCCTAAAACAATAGAAGTAAACTATGTCAACGAATTCCTTAGACGTTGTAAGGCACCAACTTAAAATATTAAATCAGCAAACTAAATTTAAAGATCAGTATGCTGTTCCGGCACAATGGATTGAACCTAATCAAGTAGGTGCCATAGAAGTAAATCCGTATGCTTTTTTTCTATCTAAAATAGAACAAATATTTAGGTTGGCTCGGAAACCATTTCAGTTTATTAACAAAAAATGGGGGTATGAAGCTAACATTTATTCAATGTTAGTACGGTACACTACTGCCTATGATCACGACAAAGATGGACTGTTGAAAACTCCTTTAGGAAAACATAAATTACGTGAAACTGGGAGCTTCTTAAAAGCTATAGCAATGCTTCCATATTTATATGATATGGGAATAAATACTATTTATCTGCTACCTATTTTTGCAATTGGTGAAGATGAACGTAAGGGTACATTGGGATCTCCGTATTCAGTAAAAAATCCATTAAAATTAGATGAGAATTTAGCAGAACCTATTTTAAAGTTAGATGTAAACACAGAATGTAAAGCATTTATTGAAGCTGCAAAAATTTTAGGAATGAAAATAGTTTTAGAATTTCCTCTTCGAACTGCTTCGGTAGATACTGAACTTGCTTTTGACCACCCTGATTGGTTCTATTGGATTGATTCAAAAGTAGAGGTTAAAGGAAACAGAGAAGACCCAGATACTATGTACGGTACTCCATTTTTCGATGAACAAAAACTTCGTAGTATTCGAAAATTGGTGGATAAGAAGTTGTTTGTAAATCTTCCCAAACCTTCAAAAGAATATATGTCTCTATTTACTTCAACACCAAAAGAAGTAAAAATATATAAGGACAAAATCAAAGGTGTCATATCAGCTTCTAAATCAGCAAAAATTCCTTCTGCATTTGCTGATTGGCCTCCTGACGACAATCAACCACCATGGTCAGATGTTACGTATTTAAAATTGTATACCCATCCTGAATTTAACTATATAGCTTACAATACGGTTCGTATGTATGAAGATTCTTTACTTGAAAGTGAAACTGAAAATAAAAAATTATGGGAATTTTTAACTGATATTATACCCTACTATATTGAAAAATTTGATATAGACGGTGCTATGATTGATATGGGGCATTCTTTACCTCAAGAATTAATAGAACGAATCATTAAAAAAGCAAAAAGAACAAAAAGAACTTTTGTAATTTGGGAGGAGAATTTTGTAATTTCCAAAAAATCTGCTCAGACTGGTTTTAATGCTGCTGTTGGTTATATGTGGATAGATTCCTATAAACCTGAAAAATTAAAAGAATTTGTAGATTCATTCACGACACGAAGACCTTCATTATGTTACTTTGCAAGTGGTGAAACACATAATTCTCCGAGAACCATTACTCGTTATGGTGGAATAAATTTTTCTCGTTTTATAGCAAGACTTTCTGGTTTACTTCCTATGGGATTACCCTTAATTACAACTGGAAATGAACTTGGTGAAGACAAGCCAATTAATACTGGTTTAGATTTTACTTCTTCACAAATATTTGAACATCCTGTAAATACGTTACCACTATTTTCTGAAGGGGTACTATATTGGAATAGTACAGAAACAATTCACGAGGACATAAAAAAATCACTTCAATTACGATGGGAATTATTTAAAAATAACGCCTATGATGAAAAATTTACTTGTTCAAAATTAGAAACTTCCGATTCATCGATTATAGCAATTTCTCGTGTTCAACTGCATGTACCTTTTACACCGAATGTATATATTATTGGAAATCAATTTGATCACCAAAAAAATGTTACTATTCATATTCAAGATCCTGTTTTAAACTTGACCGAAAAGTTTTCTAATATTGACTATATAGTTAAAGATGGGAAATTAGAGTTAACATTAGAACCATTTACAATGTTATGTTTTGCCATCAAACGTTAATATGAAGAAGTTAAAAGTAATTACTATTGATTTTTGGAATACTCTTATTTCTTCTGAAGGGTCAGAAAATAGACAAATCATTCGTGAAGAAGCATTGATTGAAGTCTTGAATTATCAAAAAATCGAATTTGATAAAAATCATTTTCCAGCTATTTTTTCAAAAGTTCTTGAACATTTTAAAAGTATTTGGTTTTCAGAACACAGAACTCTGGAGACAAAAGAAATAACTACGTATCTTTTACAACAATTCGATTCTCATACGAATACTGATTCTGTTCAGTATCTGACAGATGTTTATTCAAATGGTGTTATTGTTGATCCACCTTCGTTATTGCCAAATGTAAAATATGCATTAGAAATACTTTCAAAAAACTTTAAACTTGGAATTGTTTCAGACACTTATTTTTCGCCAGGAGTTAAGTTAAGGGGCGTTCTTGAGCATCATGACATACTTCAATTTTTTTCTAGTTTTAGTTTTAGTAACGAAACTGGTGTAGCTAAACCAAATCGAAAAGCTTTCGAAAATATTTTTAACGAGTTAAAACTACCAATTCGAGAATCTATTCATATTGGTGATATTGAAAAAACTGATATATTAGGTGCTAATTCCTTAAATATTGATTCAATTCTTTATACTGGAAATAAAACACCTTTTACAATGTCTTTAAATGACGATACTATTATTCCAACCTATACGTGTGAAACTTGGGTAGAGATAGTTGATCTGATTACGAACAATTATATTACTTAAATAGTTCGAATGAAATTTCTTAGAATTCTTTTACGTATAGCAATAGTATTAGTAACAATTGGAACAATTTCCTATAGTGTTTTCTATTATTTATACGAATTCAATCAAGAAGAAAAGAATTTAGAAAAAACAATAGTACAAGGGAATAACTTACTTTCTTCAGAAGAAATTTTAGAAATTGCTTCAATTCCTTTAAAAGGAACACCCTTAAAAAGTATAGACGTAAAAGGAGTTGAGTCAAGAATTCAAAGTATTGCTTTTATTGATGAAGTTAAAGTTGAAATATATAATCAGAATCTTATAATTTCTGTTAAAGAAGAACAACCGATAAGTTACATTGTCTTAGACGATGGAACAATTCAATTTGTTAGTGAAAAAGCGAAAATACTACCTTTACGTCAAATATTTCCAATTCTTGATTTACCGGTAATTCAAGGTATCAAAGTGAAATCTGATACAACAACAAAAATCTTGTTACAAGAAGCAGTTTCAATAGTCAATGGGATAAGAAATTATGCTGATAATTACATTTATACTATAACTTCAGAACTAGTTTATAAACCTGAATTACGAACTTTTTTGATAGTTACAACTGATAAACAAGAAATTTTAATTGGCAATCTTAACAATTTGGATTACAATTTACAAAAATTATTGTATTTTTGGAATTCAGACAAAATATCAACCGCTGTTACAGGTTTAAAAACTATCGATCTTCGATGGTCTGGGCAAGTAATTTTGAAATCAAAATTTTAAAAAAACAATTTCCAGAAACTCAAAAAACAGCATAATAACCCTTGCGATTTTATGACATTTAGTCAGCCTACTAATTTTTCTGAAACATCGAATCTACAACAAGACTCTGCTATTTATGTTGGTATTGATATTGGCACAACCAAAGTTTGTGTAATAATAGCAAAATCAATTCCAAATGTGGGAGTTAACATTATTGGTTTAGGTACTGCTGATAGCAATAATGGTATTAGCAGAGGTGTTATCGTTAATATTGAAAATACAACTCGTGCTATTCAACAAGCAGTTGAAAAAGCTCAACAAATGTCCGGAATACAGATAAAAAGTGCTGTAGTTGGCATTGCTGGAGACCATATCCAAGTTTTGCATACTAAAGCAGTTATTACTACCAACAACCCAAATCGTGAGATAACACGTGCTGATGTTCAAAGGTTAATGGACGATTCTCAACAAATCTCTTTACCATCTGATAGGAAAATATTACATACAATTCCTCAAAGTTTTGTTGTTGACGGCCAAGATGGAATTAAAGATCCAGTAGGAATGAGTGGATTACGTGTTGATGCAGATGTCCATTTAGTAACTGCTGCTGGACCATATTTACAGAACATTTATCGTTGTTGTGAACGAGCTGGTATAGAAGTTTCTGGTTTAGTTTTAGAGCCTATAGCATCAGCTGCAGCAGTTTTAGATGAAGAAGAAAAAGATGTTGGCGTTGCCATTATTGATATTGGTGGTGGAACTACCGATATAGCAATTTTCCATAATAATATAATCAGATTAACTTCTTCGTTTGGAATAGCAGGAAAACAAGTTACAGACGATATTAAAGCTTGGTTAGGCATCACGTATGCTCAAGCTGAAAAAATCAAAAGAGATTACGGACATTGTATTGAAGAAAGCATTGTTCGAGACGAAAGATTTCCAGTAGCAAAAGCAACTAGAACTCCTGTTGAGGTATCAAAAAGTGATTTATGTAGCATAATTCAACCAAGAATGGAAGAAATATTTGAATTTGCTTGGGGTGAAATATCTCGCTCAAATATGGCTCCAAAATTATCTGCTGGAGTTGTTATTACTGGAGGTGCTGCAAATTTACGTGGAGCAGATATATTAGCTTCTCACATATTTGGACTTCCCGTTAAATTAGGAATTCCTAATGGAATTGCTGAAAGAGCTTTAGCACCTGAGGCAATGAATCCAATGTACGCAACTGCTGTTGGACTAATACTGTATGCAATAGATGAAGGCAAAAAAGCTGAATATTTACTTCAAGAATCAGTTCGTGATGAAACTTCGGTTCGAGAATCTACAAGCTATATAAATTCTAGAATTGTACAACCAAAAACTCCTATCAATCAACAAAAGAAAACGAAGAATGCAGATCAAAATTCTGGAAACTTTATTAAAAAAGTGGTTGATTGGTTTACAAAATTATAATTCTCTCTAAAAATAATTCTTTCTACAAAAAGGTACTTTTATGATTTCAATGGACTCCGATTTAATACAAGGCGCAAAGATAAGAGTTATTGGCGTCGGTGGTGGTGGTGGGAATGCAGTTAATTCTATGATAGAACGTGGACTTTCGTACGTTGAGTTTATAGTTGCAAATACTGATGCTCAAGCACTAACTAAAAACCAAGCTGCAGTTAAAATTCACGTAGGTCGTGAATCTACTCGTGGACTTGGGGCAGGTGCCGATCCAAAAGTAGGTAAACTTGCTGTTGAAGAAAGTATTCAAGAAATTAGAGATGCATTAGCAGGTTCGGATATGATTTTTGTGACTGCTGGTATGGGTGGTGGTACTGGTACTGGTGGTGCTCCTGTAGTTGCAGCAATAGGTAGAGAATTAGGTGCATTAGTTGTTGCAATTGTAACAAAACCTTTTAAATGGGAAGCTGCTCGCAGAGCTGCAATTGCAGAAGAAGGAATTAAAGAACTACGTTCTAAAGTAGATGCTTTGATTGTAATTCCAAATCAAAAGATTATGGATATTATTGACAAACAAACTACTTTTAAAACTGCTTTCAGCAAAGTAGATGATGTCCTTTACAATGCAACTCGTGGAATTGCTGATATAATTTCTGGTAATGGTTTGATCAACGTTGATTTTGCCGATGTTAAAACTATTATGAAAGATATGGGCGATGCATTAATGGGAATGGGTGTAGCTGAAGGTGAAAAACGAGCGACAAAAGCTGCTGAGCTTGCCCTAAACTCTCCACTTTTAGAAGGTCTTTCTATTGCTGGTTCGAAAGGTCTTTTGGTAAATATTACAGGTGGTAATGATTTAAAAATGACCGAAATTGATGAGGCTATGCAAACTATTCTTGCTGCTGCTGGTGTAGAATCCAATCTAATTCATGGGTTGAATATTGACGAAACTATGGATGATAAGATTATGATCACAGTGGTTGCAACTGGATTTAATTCTAGTTCTTCTATTCAGAGTAACGACACTTCGAATATTGACAAATATGGTGTTAGAAGAAATGATTCACAACAAAATGAAAGAAATCAAACTGATCAACATGCATCATTTGTGAGTAATTATAAACCTAACGAACAACGAACTCCTAGTACATTACCAACTCCAAGTGATTATTCAGAATTGGATACTCCCGCTTGGCAAAGAAGACAGCAACAAGGAAGTGTTCCTGTTCCTCGTCCTGCTGGTTCTAACCCAAACGATCCGAATAAAAATTCTCAAAACTTTCTTAGAAACCTTATAGATTAATATTATTATCTTTCTGTAATTTCAATGAGCAATAATCATAATTGAACAGCTAATTTTT
>JBDNFX010000228.1:0-3195 GCA_041689575.1 Kapaibacterium sp. (SeqCode) | reverse complement strand
GGGAAAGCTGAAACATTTGGAGAAAAAACTGCAACTGTGACATTATTAACGTACGGATTTTTGTTAACGTACGTACTAAAAGCACAAGAACTTTTAGAAGCAAATGGAATTGCGACACGTGTTGTAACTATGCGAAGTTTAATACCAGTAGATACAGAAGAAATTCTCCATTCAGTAAAGACCTCTGAACTTGTAGTTACTATTGAAGATCATTTCTTAGTAGGTGGATTGTACAGTATTGTCGCAGAAACATTACTTACAAATGGAGTTTCTGGAAAAGTAAAAGCCATTGCTTTAGAAAATAAATGGTTTAAACCAGCCTTACTAAAATATGTTCTTGAACATGAGGGTTACACCGGAGAACAACTTGCTTCGAGAGTAACTACTTTTTTAAATAACAAATAGAAAGAAAATAGAAATGCCAAATACAATATCGAACAATGCGGATTACCCAGTAATTACAAAATCGCAAGAAATATATAAACGAAGTGAACCATTAATTCCTTGTGGAACTCAAACATTAGCAAAAGGAATTGAACAGAATGTTTTTGGTGTAGCTCCAATCTATTTAAAAAGTGGAAAAGGTGCTCACGTTTTAGATGTAGATGGAAACGAATTTATTGACTATACTATGGGAGTTGGTCCACTTTCCTTAGGGTATAGCTATGATGTTGTCGATAAAGCGATTACTGCTCAATTAGCAGATGGAATTACTTTTTCATTGGTTCACCCACTTGAAGTAGAAATAGCAGAGTTAGTAAAATCAATAGTTCCAAATACGGAATCGGTTCGTTATTCAAAAACTGGTTGCGATGTTACAACTGCAGCTGTTCGATTAGCACGTGCTTTTACTGGGAAAAACACTGTTCTTTGTTGTGGATATCATGGATGGCACGATTGGTATATTGGAACAACCGATAGAAATAAAGGTATTCCTCAGGTTACTCAAGACCTAACTTATACATTTAATTATAACGATATTGATTCTGTGTTGAATTCTATTGATAGCGATACTGCAGCAATTATATTAGAACCAATTGTATTTGAGGCACCAAAAGACAACTTCCTTCAAAAACTTCGTGATATTTGTGACGAACGTGGAATTATTCTAATATTCGATGAAATGTGGACAGGTTTTAGATTAGCAGCTGGAGGAGCCCAAGAATACTTTGGAGTTCGTGCCGATTTGGCGTGTTTTTCTAAAGCAGTTGCCAATGGAATGCCTTTATCGATATTAACGGGTAGAAAAGATATAATGAAGTTGTTAGAAAAAGATGTATTTTTCTTTACTACATTCGGTGGAGAAGCTTTGTCTTTGGCCGCTGCAAAAGCAACAATGACAGAATTAGTTGCTAAAAAAGTTCCTGAATACCTTGCAAAACAAGGTCAACGTCTTATAGATGGATACAATGCTATAGTTGCTGAATTAGGAATTGATTATACAAAATGTGCAGGTTTTGGATGTAGATCAATTATTACATTCGATGCAAAAGCTGGAAATCCATTAGAATTAAAATCTTACGTTCAACAAGAAATGATTCGTAATGGAATATTATGGGGTGGTTTCCACAATATGAGCTTTTCACATTCTGATTCTGATATAGAATATACTTTAGAAGCATACCGTAGGGTACTAACTTTGTTAAAAGATGCCGTGAATTCAAATTCAGTTGCAGGATGTTTAAAAGGCGATACTGTAAAGCCAGTATTCCGTAAAACCGGTAACTTTAATACAAAACCAAAAACTGCGTAAACTATATGAAATCAACACAAGAACTATTTTCTTTACAGGGAAAAACAGCAATTGTTACTGGTGCTTTAGGTTTAATTGGAAAAAAACATTGTGAAGCACTTTCTGTTGCTGGTGCAACGGTTGTTGTTGCTGATATAAATGAACTAAAAGCTATTGCATTTGCTGAATCGTTGAAAGATGGCAGATCGTTTGGAATTGGCATAGATGTAACCAATAAAGATAGAATTCAAGTAGTTCGAGATACAATACTTTCAAAAACAGGAAGTATCGAAATTTTAGTCAATAATGCTGCTATTAATGATATGGTAGAAAACCCTGATGCTGCAGCAGAAATGTCAAAATTTGAAAACTACCCTTTAGATCTATTCAGAAAAGTACTAGATGTGAATGTAACAGGAATGTTCCTTTGTTCTCAAGAGTTTGGAACAGAAATGGCAAAACAATCCAAAGGAAGTATTATAAATGTTGCATCAACCTATGGAATAGTAGGTCCTGATCAATCAATTTATATAAAACCAGATGGCACGCAACCATTTTTTAAATCTCCAGCGTACCCAACAACAAAAGGAGCAGTTATTAACTTTACACGTTATTTAGCAGCCTATTGGGGTAAATGTGGCGTTAGAGTAAATACACTTTCTCCGGGTGGTGTAGAAAACGGACAGGATGCATATTTTATCCAAAACTATGCAAATAAAACACCATTGGGTCGTATGGCACAACCGAATGATTACCAAGGAGCTTTAGTATTTTTGGCAAGTGATTCATCAATGTATATGACTGGTGCAAATGTAGTTGTTGATGGTGGATGGACGGCTTGGTAGTTGAAAAATCTGCTTCAAAAATAAATGTTACTTAAAATTTACTAGCTACAGTACGTACATTTTTTGTATTTTTGTATGTTGTGCTAATTTTATTCATTGTTTGGCAAAAGAAATTATGTCTCTTCGAAAAGTAAAATTGACTGATTCTATCTCTATTGGAGATGGAGAACCAGTCTTTGTTATAGCGGAAATTGGTATTAATCATAATGCATCTATGGATGTTGTGAAAAAAATCATCGATGGAGCTGCTATTGCTGGTTGTAATGCTGTAAAATTTCAAAAAAGAACTCCAGAAGTTTGCGTTCCTAAAGATCAGTGGCTGATTGAACGTGATACGCCATGGGGAAGAATGACGTATATTGATTATCGCCATAAAATGGAATTTACGAAAGAACAATATGGTGAAATAGATTCATATTGTAAAGAAAAGGGTGTAGTTTGGACAGCATCTTGTTGGGACGAACCTTCTGTTGATTTCATTGAACAATTTGATGTTCCTTTCTACAAAGCGGCTTCTGCTTCGTTGACAGACCTTCCTTTGTTGAAAAAAATGAAAAGTACAGGAAAAGCATTAATTATCTCTACTGGTATGTCTACTGAAGCAGAAATAGCAGCAGC
>JBDNFX010000227.1:0-9134 GCA_041689575.1 Kapaibacterium sp. (SeqCode) | reverse complement strand
CTGTGACGGATTTAAACTTTCAATGCCGTTATTACCTATTACGTTAAATCCAAACGATACCTTGAAAGTTCCTATTTGTTTCATTCCAGATTCTGTAAGAAACTATAAACAATTACATTCAGTTGATAACGATTTTAACTTAGATTCAAAATTTAGAATCATTGGTAGAGGAGTCAAACCTGTAGTAATTGTAAATGGAATTGATTGGCTAAAAAAACGGGTTGGAACTAATAATGATAGTACTATAACTTTTTACAATCTAGGTGAAGCTGCTGCAAAGGTTACTTATATTCGAGAAATAGAACAATTTTCTGGGTCTTTCAATGTACAGCCAGATTATAAACAAACATTTACAGTGTTCGGATTAGATTCATTCAAAATTGTTGCGTCATTTGTTCCTCAAGATACGGTAGTTTTTACGAAAAATGTAACCTATTCTGTAGATTGGCAATTCCATGACACACTTCAAATGGAACTAAAAGGAATTGGAACATTGCCGATAATTACAACAATTGATATTGATTTTGGAATAATTCCAGTTCTAACGGAAAAAGATAGTTTTGCAACAGTTGTATTTGCCTTTGGTACAGAATCCTTAACAATTGATCAATTTTCACTTGCAAACACTAATCCTCAAAACCCGTTCTCATTTTTAGATGTTAATTGGCAAAATAGTAAAATAGTTCAATCAGGAGATTCAGTAAGGTTTACTATACGATTTTCGCCAAAAAGTTTAGGTTCTTTTGTTGAAAGAGTGAATGTACAACACGATGCTAATCCAAATTACTCAAGATCGGCAGCACAATTCGTTTTAAGAGGCATTTCAGCCCCTGTAGACACTATAGAAGCAGTTTGTGTAATTATATCGCCAAATGAGTTTATTGCGTGTTCTAACGACGCAATTGTAGTAGAATTTGAAAATGTTGGAAATGCAATTTGTATTTTAGATTCAATTTCAATTTCCGCATTAAATGCATCTATAGATTTTACAAATCCAATTGTACCTAAAACCTTACAAGTCGGCGAAAAAATAATGGTGAATGTTACTGTAACAAATATTTCAAAAAATAATCCAGTAACCTTACGAGCTATTGGTTATTTTAAAGATCAGTACGACACACTATATTTCCAAAGATTTAGCGAAGTTATTGTTCCTGTTGTTACAGAAAATATAGTTTTAAACCCCGTACCGAAATTAATTTCAATTCCCGGAGACAGTGTAACTTTATTTATATCTGGTTCGTTTTCTAAAAACATAGAATATATGCCAGAAGATCTAATTGTTTCAATTTACACAGATTTTCAAGTATTTAGACTAAACAAAAATGAGTTGACAATAATTTTTGATAATAATGGGATTTTAACCGAAATATCGGTTCCAGTTGTACAAACGAAAGAAAAAATAACTTTCACTTTTCCACCTTTTTTAAGACTTTTTTCAGGTTCAATTTGGAAAATTCAAATTCCTACGTTAATTTTACTCTCAGACATGGAAAAAGAGTATCCAATTTCTGTTGTTTTTGAAGGGAATGGATGCAGTGATTTAGTACAAATTGAAAGTACGTTTCTCTATGATGAAATTTGTATTCGAGGTTTGAGAAATATTGGTGTCGATACAACTCGAAGTGTTATAGCAATAGTAAAGCCAAATCCAGTAGGAAATACCCTTACTTTTGATGTTCAAATAGCTGAAAAAACAGACTTTTCTTTCCATCTGACAAATACCTTAGGGGAAAATATTTTGCTAAATAGTAAAATAAATTTGTCAAAAGGATTATATTCTCTTAACTTTGATGTTACAACAGTATCTAATGGTGCATATATTGTACATCTGATATCGAACAAGGGTGAACATTTTACGTATCGAATTTTGATTAATAAATAGATTTTAAAAAGACAATTATACTATTAAAAAGGGAGAAACCATGAAGGTTTTTTTGTTACTAAGTTTTGCTTTAGCATCTTCATTTGCAATGTTGAATGCACAAGATAATCCTCTTGACTTTACAAACACTGTTAAAAGAATTTATGTTGGTCCTGCTGCCGGGATTAATTACACTGGCAATGGAGGAAGTTTTTCTTCTTTAAGTGGAGAAGCTAATTGTCCGGTGTTTTCTGCTGGTAATTCGCCAGGATTTTATTTAGGTATAACAGCAGAATATATGTTGGGTGAAGATGCAAACTCTAATTCTTCTATCATAGCACGTTTGTTGTACGATAATATGCCTATATTCTTTACAGTCCCTGGCTCAGATCAGCCAGTTCAATATCCAAACGGTCAAGTAGTTCCTACAACCACTTCTCATGATATTCAGGTTACCTATCCAATGATAACTACTGAAATCCTCTATAAACTAAATCCATTTGGCAATATGTTTGGTTTTACCGTTGGTCCGTCGTTTGGAATTCCTCTAGGCGCTAAACAAGAAGAGAGACTAAATTTAGTTGATCCTCCAGAAGGCCAATTCATTATACCTCCTGGTGAAGATCCTGCTAAATACAGAAATTTTAATAGAACTTACGTTTACTACAACGATGTTATTCCAAATGTTAATCCTTTCCGTTTAGCGTTAAAAGTTGGTGCTCACTTAGAAATTTCTCAAGGTAAAATGTTAATAGTTCCAAATATTAATTACAATTTCGGTATTACAAGTGTTAACTCAAAAGATTCTTGGAGAATTAATGCTTTACAAGCCGGTGTAGATGTCCGTTTCGCATTATAAAATTTAGGCTATTAAAATTATGACAAATCAACACAAAAGAAAAATATCGCTGTTTACATTGCTTTTCTTCAGTTTGTTCATCTCTAGTATATCATTGTTTGCCCAAGGATCTTTGGAAGAAGAAGATCCATTGAATCCAATTGTGAAAAGAACTAAAATTTTAGTTGGACCAATTATTGGATATAACGGAACTACTCATTCTGGAAGTTTCCAATCAATTTCAGGTGATGACCGTTGTCCAAATTTTTCTATAGGATCAAATCCAGGTTTTTATGCTGGGCTGACCTATGAACTGCAATTAGGAGAAGAAGTAGCAAATTCGAAATCCTCAATTATTTTTAGAGGAATGTATGAATCAATGCCTGCGTTCTTCGAAGTTCCTGGTGCTCCTTATCCTTCTCGTTTGCCTGATGGAACTGAAGTTACTTCAACAACTCGCCATACTACAGACATTAAGTATAATATGGTTACTTTAGAATCTGTATACAAACTAAACTTGTTTGGGAGTATGTTCGGATTCACTGTTGGTCCATCTGTTAGTATACCAATTGGTTCATCAGTTGAACAACGTTTTGAATTATTAGAGCCTAACAATGTTAAATTTACAAGAGATAGTTCTATTGCTTCAGAAAATTATTTAAATTTTGATAGAACAATTGTAACTGCTCCCAATGGTGATATAAAAGGGCTAAATCCAATTCGTTTCGCAGTTAAATTTGGTGTTCATTACGAATTGTTAGTTGCTAGAACGTTAGTTGTGCCTCATATTGGTTACAACTTTGGTATCACTACTACAAGTGCAAGTGATGGGGTTCGTATTAACGCTCTTCAAGCTGGAGTTGAGGTTCGATTCGCCTTATAAAAAGCTGTTATAACTAATTAACAAAAATCTTTCCTTTTGTAAAGGGAGTTACTTGTGAATAGAAAATTAATAAAGAATAGAGTTGCTTTTTCAGTACTTCTAATTTTATTTCTATTTTGGGATAACTCCCTTTATAGTTTTAATCCAGAACCAACCTCTGTTCCTGAAGAAAGCGAAAAACGTTCTTATTTGGGATTATCATTATCCAATAATTTTGCATATAGAAGTGACTACCCTGTTTATTGTGCTTTTGAAGAAATTTCCAAAATTGATCCAGTATCTTTTACACCCAATATTTCGTTGGGACTTCATTTTGAAAAAAATTTAGATTGGAACAAAGAAAAAAGTTCTTCTTTGAAATTCAAATTACTCTTAATTGAGTATTTTCATCTTTTGTTTTCTACAGTTACAAGCCTATTCTCAAAACTATAGGTATAATTACACTGAAAATAAATCAAGCATAGGATTTATAGCAGGGTACCAAGAAACTATTCTACGAAATTTAGATTGTTTTGATCAACATGAATACTACTACAAAGAAAATAATATTGATAAATTCAGAGGCTATTCGTTTGGTTTGTCCTACATCGCCAATTAAAAGATAATGACAACTTTGCTACTTTAACCTTTGAAGCAATATTTGAATCATTACCACTTTTTGAAGAAGAATATTATGGTGGTATAGTTCTGGACACTTTGGGAATGAAAAATCCCATTTTAAAAATTAACAAAAGCACCAATAATTATTTTGGAACTTTTAAGGCAATCTACAATGTGAATGTGTTTAATACTGGATTTGGAGTAACGGTTGCAACTTCTTTGAGTACGTTTCTAAATTATACTTCTGTTTCAACAATGTTAGTAGATAGTTCTGCACTAATACACATTGAGAATAACACCGTAGTTCCTAAAGAACCAGAAATTTTTTGAAAAGAAATTGAGATAGAAAACAGTTCCTCTGCAAAATTTAATAGACTTCGATTATCATTTCTAATAGGGTTAAAGTATAACTTTACAATCTTTGATACCCAAATTGGACCGTATATTCGGTATTTGCATGCTCTAATAGATCAAGGTACCATAAGAGACTACAAATTTGTTCTTCATTCACTTTAATCTGGTATTGCTGTTCGATTTCCATTCTGAGTAAATACAAAACTAACTCTCTACCTTTCTAATAAAATTCAATGAAATTTGTTTTGACTGTTTGTCTTTTCCTCTTTGTAAATGCGGAGAAAGTGTTTTCTGAAAACCAAACAGAACCTACTAAACAACATCAATTGAAAATTGGAGGATTGTTTAGTGTTAATTTCTTCTATATGGATAATTATTATAATAATATTTTGAATAACAAAATTCGTGAACCTAACCCAGAAAAATACAGAGGGTTTTCAATAGGAATGACATCTGAGATGCCATTAAAAAATTACGAATCTATTGTTTCAATGTTTGCTGATGTTCTTTATGAAACTATGCCAACCTATGATATCGATAAAATTTATACATCGAATGAGAAGGGATTAATTATCAAGAATACTATAAAAATTAAAACCTTTTTATGAATAGTGGTGTTTTGTTAAATATTACTGATTCAGGAATTAGATTCGGTGTAAGGACTTGTTTGAGCCTTGTCCATTCACCAAGAAATTCTTTTGTAGATTTAGATTCAATAACAATGAATCAGATAAGTTCAAAGCAATTAAAAACTATAGAATATTCATCTGATGGAAAAACTGTTGAGGAGGTAAATCCTTTGCCATTTGTCTCAAAGCCATTTAGAGTAGCAGTATTTTTAAGTGTAAATTACCAATTCGATTTGTCCCAAATTACATTTGAGCCTAATTTTCGGTTTAATTATAGTATTTTTGCACAAGAATCATTTGGATATGGTAACTATTCGGTAACAGCATATCAAAGTGGAACTGGTGTAAAAGTTCCATTACATAAATAAATATCAAATGGATGTACTTTGGTCTCCTTGGAGAAGTGAATATATAGAAGGGTTCAAAAATGAGAACCATAAAAAAGAAGAATGTTTTTTTTGTGATGCCATCACCAATATTTCAGAATCTATAGAACGATTAGTCGTTCATCGTTCTTCACATTGCTTTGTTGTGATGAATAAGTTTCCCTATAATAGTGGTCACCTTTTAGTTGCTCCAAATCGGCACATTGCTTCTTTTCAGGATCTTGATATCTTAGAGTTAACAAATATTATGTCTGTACTACAAGTTTCTGAAAAAATCCTCACTGCCCTTTATAAACCACAAGGTTTTAACATTGGTGCTAATTTAGGTAGAGCAGCGGGTGCTGGTGTCCCTTCGCATCTACATTTCCATATAGTCCCACGTTGGAATGGAGATACAAGTTTTATGTCAACAATTGGAGATATTAAAGTGGTTTCAGAATCGATACAAAAAGCACAAGAACAAATTTCTTTAGCGTTTCAAAAGTTTTCAGATGAATAAACCCGCATTAGCAGTTTGTGCAAAAAAATCGTTTAGTCAAAATTTCCTTCATGACACAAACATTTGTAAAAAAATTGTAGATAGTTTAGATTGTAATTCTAAGGATTCGATTTTAGAAATTGGTCCAGGAATGGGAGCCTTAACAAAAATAATACTTCAAAAAGAATATTCATCGTTCACTGCAGTCGAATTAGACACCGAAGTTGTAGACTATCTTACACCGAGAATTCAGAATAAAAAGATGACCCTTATTCAGAATGATATTTTGAAAGTGAATCTCCAAGACGTGTTTTCTGATAAATCATCTATTAAAATTGTTGGTAACTTACCATACAGTATAACCAGTGAAATTTTATTTTGGCTTTTTGACAATGCTTCAATAATAAAAAGAGCAATTATAATGGTTCAAAAAGAAGTCGCACAGCGTTTTGTTGCTTCTCCACGAACAAAAGAATATGGTATACTAAGTGTTGCATCGGCGTTATATAGTACTCCAAAAGTATTGTTTAACGTTTCTCCAAAGTGTTTTACACCACAACCAAAAATAACATCATCGGTATGTATGTTCGATTTTACAAATCCTAAAGCTGAGCCAATAAACCGTATTTATACACAATCTTTTGTGCGTGCAGCTTTTTCGCAACGTCGAAAAATGTTAACAAACTCACTGCAAACTTGGTTGCATCAAAATAATTGCTCCACAGAAGAGCTTACGAACATTTCTGAGCAATGTGGTGTTGAAGTAAAGGAACGTAGAGCAGAAGAACTTACACCACAAGAATTTACAACGCTGACAAATGCACTTTTCAACAAAAAAGCCTCATAAAATGAGGCTTTTTCATAAATGTCAATAGAAACTTTCACAGCATTTTGATACAAGTTTTTTCACCACTTGCACCACAACAGTTCTTAAATTTCTTATTAGAATCTAAAGGACAAGGATCGTTTCTGCCAAACACTTTCGTTGTATTACGAATTGTATTCCCAGGTTGAGATTGCGATTTTTCTGAAGTATTGGAACCATTTTGTGGCTCTGCAGCAGAAGGTCCTGCAATATAACTGGGCGTAGGACGCGAAAACTGTAGCGATGGAGAATTCATAACCGTAACATTTCGAACCGAAGGCAAACCATTTTTATTTAATGGAGCGTTTTCAGGTGCTGCTTGGGATGTACGAACTTCTTTTTCTACAACTTGTGGAAAATAACGGAAAGCAAAATGAACCGATTCTTTGTTTACGTCCGCTAAAAGGTCTACAAATATTCTATATGCTTCACCTTTGTATTCCAACAACGGATCTTTTTGACCATAAGCACGTAAATGTATACCTTCTTTCAAATCGTCCATAACGCGCAAATGTTCACGCCATTTATCATCAATTGTTTGGAGTATAGCAACACGTTCTAAATGCGCTATAAACTCAACACCTAAACGTTCTTCTTTCCGCTTGTAATATTCACTTGCAGCTTCAATTACTTTTGTTACAAAAATATTAATGGTAATTTTCTTAAATTCTTCGGTAGTAATTGACGGCTCACAAAGAAGTTGAACTCGAAGGTCATTCATCATTCCATCAAAATCTAAATCTTTATGATAAATATCATACGCATCGTGTGCATAATCTTCAACATAAGAAAATAACTCAGATTTCATTCTTTCACCGTGAATAGCATGACGACGACGTGTATAGATAACCTCACGTTGTTGATTCATAACGTTATCGTATTCCAATAATCTTTTACGAATACCAAAGTTGTTTTCTTCTACTTTCTTTTGAGCTCGTTCAACTGATTTGGTTACAATTCCAGCAGTAATGGCTTCACCTTCTGGTACTTTCATACCCTGCATTAAACCGCCAATACGCTCTCCACCGAAAAGTCTCATCAAATTATCTTCTAAGCATAAAAAGAATTGAGAACTTCCTGGATCCCCTTGGCGACCAGAACGACCACGTAGCTGACGATCAATTCGACGAGAATCATGACGTTCGGTACCAACAATAGCGAGACCACCATTTTTACGAACTGTTTCATCAATTTTTATATCCGTACCACGACCAGCCATATTTGTTGCAATAGTAACTGACCCAGATTTCCCAGCTTGAAGTACAATTTCTGCCTCACGTTGGTGTTGTTTTGCATTTAACACATTATGAGCAACATTTACTCTTTTTAACATCTTGCTAAGTAATTCAGAAACCTCAACAGAAGTTGTACCAACAAGTACAGATCGTTGTTCTTTAACAAGTCGTTGAACTTCTTCAACTACTGCATTATATTTTTCACGTTTTGTTCTATAAATTAAATCATCTAAATCTTTACGAACTAATTTACGGTTAGTAGGAACAACAACAACATCAAGCTTGTAGATTTTTTCAAATTCAGCGGATTCTGTTTCTGCAGTACCAGTCATACCAGCAATTTTGTTATACATACGGAAGTAATTCTGAAGCGTAATTGTTGCAAAAGTTTGAGTATCTTTTTCAACAAGAACTTGTTCTTTTGCTTCAATAGCCTGGTGGAGACCATCAGAATAGCGTCTTCCATCTAATACACGACCAGTATGCTCATCGACAATTTTTACCTTACCTTCTTCAACTATGTATTCAACATCGCGAACGTAAAGTGAATATGCACGTAATAATTGGGATACAGTATGAATTACATCAGTTCGTTCAGAAAACAAAAAGATTAACTCATCTTTTTTGAGTTGTTTTTCATCCGCAGATAAAGTTTTATCATTATCAATGACAACTAAACCAGTAGCAACATCAGGAACAACAAACAAGTCAGCATCTTCATTTATACCGGTCAGTAAGGTTCTGCCTTTTTCTGTTAAATTTATTTGGTGATTGCGTTCATCGATAGTATAATATAGCTCTTCATCAATTTCGAGCATTTTCATACCTTGATCTTTCAAAAACTCAAGTTCTGTTTCTTTCATTAACTTTAGGTTATCAGGATCTTGGAGAACCTTTGTTAAACGATTATGTTTCGGGAAAGCTCTGTAAGATCGTAACAAGGCAATTCCAGCATCTACTTTGTCACCTTTAGCTCCAGTTTTAAGCAACCTTTCAGCATCG
>JBDNFX010000226.1:0-3850 GCA_041689575.1 Kapaibacterium sp. (SeqCode) | reverse complement strand
GTTGTTGTTGTTGTTGTTGTTGTTGTTGTTGTTGAGGCGGTCTATTTGAGTAATTTGACTGTCTAGGATATCGTTGTTGTTGACCAGCACCACTTCCACCAGTATTTTGTTGTTGATTATAACGAGGACGAGACTGCTGTTGGTAACCCATTTCTCTGGGAGAATAATTAGCGTCTTGACGGTTAAAACGTGAATCATCATCTAAAGGAGCATCGTTTTGACTAGTTGTATCTGGTGTTGTATTGCTTTGATTGTTATAATTTCTTTGGTTATTATAGTTGTTCTGGCGATACTGACCACTTCCTCTGTTATCAGAGTTTCCATCTTGTCTATTTTGTTGACCATCTCTATTTGCCGGTCTATTCGAAGTATAACGTTGGTTAGGATTATTCTGATTCCCATATCTATTTTGTTGAGGTCTGTTTTGAGAATCTTGTCGAGGTTGTGGCGAACGATTTGGTTGTTGAGCACCTTCACTAGAAGTATTTCTATTTTGAGGAGTCTTATTGAAATTCTTTTCGTCAGAATCGGCAATTGAATCTAAAAAATCTGGCAATTTTGGCGGAGATTTTTCATAAGAGAAAGAATCTTCTTGAGAAGAAGGATCTTCGGATGATGAATTTCTTCTTGAGCGAAAACGAACTTCAGAAAACTTCATTTCGTTTGAAGAAGAATCATATTCGGTAGTTCTGTTATCTTTGGAAGAACTTGTAGAAGTATTTTCAAAAGAAGTATCATTACCAAAAGAATCTGAATCGAACGTATTTGATTGATTTTTCGAAGTTTGATTCTCAGATTTAGAAGATTTATTGAACGACGAATCGTCGTCATCATCTTCAAATTTGTACGTAGGAAACTGTGACATAAGCAAGTAACTAAATAATCGTAATCCTAAACATTTATCAGCGTCAGTTTAGGTATAAACAGTAAATATTAAACGGTAACTTCATTCCAAACACCCATAGAAAGGAATTTCTCTCTTCTTTTTGACTTCAGTTTACTGAATGGTGTTTTTAATAATTTTGAAAGTTCTTCTTGCAAGGTTTTTTGCAAGGTGTCAAACATTATTGATGGTGAACGATGAGCTCCCCCAATTGGTTCTTCTACAATTCGATCAATAATGCTAAATTGAATTAAATCTTCTGCAGTTAATTTCAAAGCTTCAGCGGCTTGTTCCTTGTAATCCCAAGAACGCCATAAAATTGACGAACAAGATTCAGGAGCAATAACTGAATACCAAGAGTTTTCTAACATTAAAATTCTATCCCCAATACCAATTCCTAAAGCACCTCCAGAGGCGCCTTCCCCAATAATAACAATGATGATTGGTACTTTTAGTTGAACCATTGTTAAAAGATTCCGAGCAATTGCTTCTGCCTGACCACGTTCTTCAGCTTCTATACCTGGATAAGCTCCTGGAGTATCTAAAAAACAGATAATTGGTTTCCCAAATTTTTCAGCAAGCTGAAATAAACGAAACGCCTTTCTATATCCATCAGGATTTGGCATTCCAAAGTTTCGATATATATTCGATTTAGTATCTCGCCCTTTTTGATGCCCAACAACTAAAACTGCTTGTTTACCTAAAGTAGCAAAACCTCCTACAATTGCAGGGTCGTCTTTAAATTTTCTATCACCATGTAATTCATTAAAATCAGTAAACATACCGTTAATGTAATCCAAAGTATATGGTCTTTCAGGATGACGTGCAATCTGGACTCGTTGCCATCTTGTTAAATTTTTATAGATATCTGCACGAAGATTCGTGATTTTTTCTTCAAAGCTATGAATTTCTTCATCTAAATTAACCCCCGTTAGGGCTTTCATTTCTTGGATTTTTTGTTCCAATTCGATGATAGGTTTTTCAAAATCTAAAGTATATTTAGTAGCCATTAATGTTTTTGAACTATATATTTTAAGAGGATTTCTATATCCATTGAAAGAGAATAATGCTTCGCATAAAATTCATTCAGATTTTCTATAATCTGTTTTATTACAATTTCGGGATTAGTTCTATGTGCTAATCCAATTAATCCTAGTTTTGTAATACCAATAGAAGTTGTTCCGTAACTTCCAACTATACTTTTCCGTCCAAGCAAAACTTCTTTCAGTGCTTCTAAGGTGAAAACCCCTTTGTTCTTTTTCAAATATACAAAAGGAAAACCAAAAGTCAATAAAAAAGTTGAAATTAAAATATCAAAGAGTCTTTTTACAATTTTATTGCGGAGTAAAACTATTTTCCAAGTAAAGAAGGAATTTTCAATTCCAGAGACTTCATTTATTAATGTGTCAGTATATATATCATCTAATTCATTAGCAATGTGAAACCGTACTTGGCGGCGTACGGTATCCTGCATAAAAGCCATTATATCACCTAAATGTAAGGTTTCGTCGGTAATGATAATTTCATGAATTTGGTATTTTTCAACGATTGCAGGAAGTAAATCCACTGTCCCTATTATTGGTAACACGTTTGTTGAAGTAGAAAAGTGTTTTTCAGTTGTTATGTAACCTAAGAAGTTTATTCGAAGACTTTGAGTAGATTTTAGCTCAATAGCAATTTTTTTTGCTGTTTCATTCACACCAACAATTGCTGCATTTTTGATTGCAGATTTTTTACTGATTTTCTGATTATAGTAAATACAACTTCTCACGACAAACGAACCAACGATTCCTCCTCCTATAGTCATTAACATAATACCTCTACTAAAAGCATATTCGTTAAAAAAATATGTTAACGAGGACAAAAAGAAGAACATCATTACATAACTTGTCAAGGTTGTTGTAAATGATGGAGTTTTTTTATCATATTCTCCCACAAACAAATACATAGTTGGTAGTAGTAATGTAAACACGATAAATACTGTTGGGTAGGCGAAATCAGGGAATGCAAAATAAGCACCCATTCTGATTTTAGTAGCAATAAGTAACGAAAAGTTAACAACTAAAATATCTATGAATGTTGAAAGAATTTGTAGCTTGTTTTGTTTAAATTTATCAACTAAAGCCTTTATCTGAATTCCAAGTTTTAAAAAGAACAAAAACATATCCGAACTAGCAAAATGTTTCGTAGCAAAGATTTCCATCGCTTTGTAAAAATGCTTGTTTTCGTTAATGGTAGAGCGTTTAGTGCTTTCGCCTTTAAAATGAATGGTAGAAGTTGTATGAACGTAAGCTATATCCCAACCCATTTTTTGAATTCGGAAACAAAGATCTAAATCTTCGCCATACATAAAAAAGTCTGGGTCAAAACCCTTCACATCTTTCAAAATCGAAGTTCTAACAACCATAAAAGCTCCGCTTACTGCATCTACCGAATAAGTTTCGTTTTCGCTTTTAAACGTTTGGTTATATTGAGCGAATAGTGAAGAATTTGGGAACAATGTTTGTAAACCAAAAACTTTGCAAAAGGAAACCCAAGGTGTGGGGAAACCTCTTCTACACGGCAATTGAAAACTTCCATCAGCGTTCAAAAGTTTACACCCCGCTAAACCCACTGAAGGATTGTTTTCCAAATAGTTTACCATTGTTTCTAAGGTTTTTTCTTCAACAATTGTATCTGGATTTAACAACAATGTAATAGGAGCGCTACACTTTTTAATAGCAATATTGTTTGCTTTACCAAACCCTATATTTTCATCTAACTTTATTCTATGGACAAATGGAAATGATGTTTTAACCATCTGCATAGAATCGTCTGAAGAATTATTGTCCACAACAATAACTTCAATTTGGTTACGAATTGAACTTTTATATAAAGATTGAAGGCAGTTTTGCAAAAAATCACGAACATTGTAGTTGACTATTACAACTGAAACCATAGGAATGATTTCTTTTTGTTCTGTATCAG
>JBDNFX010000225.1:0-1369 GCA_041689575.1 Kapaibacterium sp. (SeqCode) | reverse complement strand
TAATATTGCAATAATAATAACAATAAGCGGTAATCCGCCACCTTTTTTATTCTTTTCTTGATGTACTTCTTCTGCCATAGTAACTTTCTAAACCCAAACAAAACAATAGTAAAATACTATTTGAATTGTTATTAGGGACTTTATTGATTAAAAAATGTGCCAAAATCTCAATTGTTTGCCACTAGAGGTCTTCCAACGCTAAGATAATAGAATCCAATTTCTTTCATTTGTTCAAGATCGAAAATGTTTCTACCATCAAAAATAACAGATTTTTTCATAATACTTTTCAGTTTTTCAATATCTGCAGCTTTAAATTCTTTCCATTCTGTACATACAATTAGAGCATCTGCCCCAGAAGCTGCATCGTACATTGAGTTAAAGTAAATAAGAGAATCACCAAACTGAAGTTTTGTATTTGCAATTGCTTCTGGATCGTACACTTGCAAAGTTGCAGAATGATCTAATAGAGCTTTTATCACAGTAAAGGATGGAGCTTCTCTTGTATCGTCGGTATCAGGTTTGAAAGATAGCCCCCATATTGCAATAGTTTTACCCTTTAGATCATTATCAAAAAAGGTTGTTACTTTAGAAATAAAACGTTGAATTTGTTTTTGATTGATTGCTTGAGTTTCTCTAATTAACGTAAGAGGTGCATTTATTTCTTCCGAAGAATATAACAAAGCTCGTACATCTTTAGGGAAACAAGAACCACCGTAGCCAATTCCTGCATTAAGGAAATGAGGTCCAACTCGAGGATCGGAAGCGATTCCAACTTTCACATTATCTATGTTAACATCATTGAGTTCGCAATAGTTTGAAAGGTCGTTCATAAAGGAAATTCTCATTGCTAAGAAAGAGTTGGCAGCATATTTTGTTACTTCCGCACTGCGTTCATCCATTAGAAACAGTTTATTTACTCCCGTTAAGAATGGTTCGTACAATTCTTGCATAACTTTGCCAATTTCAGTATTTGAAGTTCCTACAATAACCCTACTTGGGTTTAACGATTCTTCAACTGCAAAACCTTCCGCTAAAAATTCAGGGTTACTAACAACATAAATATTTTTGTTTTTTGTTTTAGCATCTATAATTGCCTTAACTTTATCGGCGGTACCCACAGGGACTGTACTCCTATTTACCAAAATTCTTCTGTCGGTAATATTGTTCGTTTCTATGTATTCGCAAATAGTTGTTGCCACTGCAAGTACATATCCCAAATCAGCCGAACCATCTTCGTTTGGAGGAGTGGGTAAACACAAGAATATTATTTCACATTTTTTAATAGCCTCGGTAATATCAGATGTAAAGACAATACGTTTTTGCCGTATATTCCTTTGTAGAATCACCTCTAAACCAGGTTCATAAATCG
>JBDNFX010000224.1:0-7510 GCA_041689575.1 Kapaibacterium sp. (SeqCode) | reverse complement strand
CAACACCATACGCACCAATATTTTGTATTGGAGCGGCACCACATTTTCCCGGAATTAGAGCTAAATTTTCAATTCCACCTAGATTATTTTCAATACAAAATGTTACAAACGAATGCCATTCAACACCAGCATTTACAGTTACATTTGTATAAGAATCATTTTCTGAAAGAGATATTCCTTCAATACAATTATGTATAAGTAAACCCATAAAATTCTTAGTAAAAAGAACATTACTTCCACTACCAAGAATTTTAATATTTTTTCCTAATTTTCGAGAAGAGGTAAGGACAGTTTTTAACTGTTCAATCGAGGTTACAGAAGTAAAATATTCTGCAAAGGAAGAAACGTGAAACGTTGTAAGTGTAGAAAGGTCTTTTTTGTTTTCGAACATATTATCGGACTGCTTCCCATTCTTCAGAAGTCGATTTTCCAAAAACTAATACAGAAAGCCAATTGGTAAACCAAGTAAAAATAATTCTGCTATATCCAAATTTTCTAAATCTTCTTGGAGACTCATATACTATTATATTTTTTGCAAATCCAACTGTTCCAATTTTTGAAATTCTATGCATCAAATCAAAATCTTCTCCAGCTGCAACTTTTGGGTTATAACCACCAATTTTTTTAAAAGTTTTTGCTTTTACAACCTGACATTCTCCACGTCCCATTCCCAACCCTATTTTATTCAAAAAGTGTAAATATCCATTAAAAAAAGTATGGAACAATTTATCACTTAATCTACTTTCCGAGGGAGAAATTTCAACTGGGAAGGCTAAAGCATCACATGGACGAAGTGAACCTTCACCTTTTGACCAAAGAACTATTTCTTCAAAAAACAAGTCAGGATTTGCAATTGTGGTGTCACCGTTTAGAAAAACAAGAATATCACCTGTTGCTTTTTCAGCACCAATATTACGACCTTCAGAAATACGTTGTTTTCTATTTTCATTGTGTACAACAACAATATCTGCAAATTCTTTTGCAATAGAAACGGTTCTATCCTTTGAACCACCATCGCTAACGATAATTTCAACGTTATAAAGATTTTTACGTTCTTTAGTAAATAATTGCAGAGTAAAAGGAAGTAATTTTTCTTCTTCTAAAACTGGAATTATAACACTTATTAGCGGATGTGCTACTCGAAAATGTTGTAACGATTCATCTTTTATTGACGAAGAATCAATTACATCATCTTGTTCGAATTCACGAAATCTTAAAACATCTACCTGTATACTACTCAACGAAGACCTTACACTTAGAATACTAAAAAAGGAAACAACAACGCAAATTTTACCTCTTTACCAATTACAATTGCAGGAGAAGGTAATTTATAATGGTTTAGTGTTTGCACTAACCAATTCAAAAAATTTGAATCAGATTCAGGAATTAACTTTAAAAGATTATAATCTAATGCTATAACAAAATTGCTTTCTCTAAGAGAATTTCCTTGTACATCAAAATACTCCATATTTCTAACATTATACCCCAAAGATAAATTCAACCAATCAGGTAGAATATTTCTTAAGGCATTCGGCAAAATATTATCTAATTCTATCGAAAGATGATAGGTCATAGAATGATAATCGTCAAAAACTGCAGTTTCGTGTTTCATTGGCAAATCTCCTGCCCAACGAGAAGGAACAAACTGCACTTTGGGAGTAAAATTTTGCAAAAAGGGAATTTCATTCAGGGCTAAATAATACCATGCACCGAGATAATTTGAAATTGCATCAGAAGGACTAAATCCCCAATTAGAACCATAACCATCTTGAATTTCTACAAAAGTTTGATATAACAAACCACCTAAAGTTCCTAAAGCATGGGCGGTTCTCAAGTTTAAACCTGAAGCAATCATACCTTCTCCGAAAAGATACGAAACTACATACCCACCATAAAAATGACCCAACTTATCTGCACGAAGAGAATAGTCCCCATCTTCTTGAATATGAAAAGAGGATCTATTATTCGACCACCACGCATTTTTTTGATAAAGATACAAACCTGTACAAGCCGCCGTAGTTATGCCAACGGTAATTGTAGCAGGAACAAAGTCAAAGGAAGACTTGCTATTAGGAACACCTCCATCAACAGTATATCGCTTTCCACCTGCATACGTGTACGGTTTTGTAACGAAACTACTTCCTACACCAGAAGTAAATTTATTCGTAGAATCTATTTTAATTTTTGAGCTAATTGAATCTTCTACTTGAACAGTATCAAAAGTAGTATTCTTTTCAAGAATATCAATAACTGATTCTCCCTTTTCTACAACAATTGAAATAGTATCGGTTTTAAATGTCGGTTCATCTGAAAACAACTTAGAAGAACATACAACATAAAAAATTACTAAAGCAATTGTAAATTTCATTAGACCGTTGTAGTTTCTACCAATGTTTTAATGACAGTTCTATCTATTAAAGCAGGAAAATAAGCAACAACTTCTGAAGGTTTAGGACGCCCACCTGCAAAACCAGTTACACTTGGCGGGCCCGTTAAAATTAACGGTGCTAATTCTTTACAAAATCTATTTACGTCTGCAAAAGAATTGCCTCGTACTCCAACTCTCATCATAATCTCGTTTGGAACTGACGGAGGTGCTGCTTTTCCGTAACAAGCATTCATTCCAATATATTCAGTTCGTATTTCATCAAAAGTTAGTCCTAAATTTGCTAGTCTTTTTCTTAAAATTGAATCTGACATAGTAGCTTTTTCATAAGCTTCTGGTGCTGAATAGGTTAATGAACCAAAAGCAACAAAACCATCTTCGTACGAAGCAGATACCTTTAGAAATGGAGTTCTTGGTTTTCCTGTAACACCAAATACTCGTACGGTATCATTTCCTAAATCTTCCAATTGAATTGAAGAAAAATCTGCAATACAATCAGGAGTTATATATTCTTCTGGGTTACCTATCTCATAAAGAAGTTGTTCAGATACCGTTTCTCTCGAAACTCTTCCACCAGTGTTTTTATGTTTGGTAACATTAAAACTACCATCGGGGAAAGCTTCAATAATAGGAAAACCAACATTTTCCATGTTCTCTAAGGATTTCCAATCACCTAAAAAATTTCCGCCAGAAGCTTGGGCGCCACATTCATTTATATGTCCTGCAACTGTCCCAGCTGCCATTAAATTATAATCATCAACATCCCAACCAAATTCATAGATCATAGGTGCCAACGTTAAACCTGTGTCCGTTGTTCTTCCAGTAATAACAATATTTGCTCCTTGTCGTAATGCTTCTACAATCGGTTCTGCTCCTAAATATACATTTGCAGAAAGTAGCTTTTCTTGAACTTTCGCAATCGGTACACCTGTTTCCATATGCTTCATCGAATGACCATAGGAAATTAATTCTGTAATTGTTGGAAGAATATTATCTCCAGTAACAATAGCGATTTTAAACCCTGACAATCCTAATTTTTTTGCACCAGCAATAATTGCATCTCTTGCTGCTTCTGGGTTTACACCACCACCGTTAGAAATCATTGTGATATTGTTCTTAATCAAATGTGGTAAAACATCTAAAGTAGTATCTACAAGGTCCTTTGCATATCCTAAAAGTGGATTTTTGAGCTTTTGCTTTTGCATAATAGACATTGTTACTTCCGCTAAATAATCCATTACCAAATAGTCTATTGGTCCGAGAGTAACTTGTTGAAGAGGAGCAGACAATAAATCACCCCAAAATCCTTGACCCGATGCAATGCGAATAGATTGTTTCATTAATGATTTAGTATTAAGTGTTTTCAATAATAATTTCTGAATTAGAATGCCTAGAAATAGCGTCTTTTAACCTACTTAAATCTTTTGGCCTTATTTTTGTAGATATTATTTTTGCGTTATTTTTTTGAATAAATCGAACCGATATCCAGAACAATTCGTTGCGGAAAAAAACCTTTTCTACGGTAGAATATTCAACAAATGTATTTTCTCCAAAATAGATATAGGTAAAAAGCATACCATTTCTATGAACAGAGTGACGTTGATACCGCCCACGAATTACAACTTGCGTAAAATTTATACAAAATGCTAAGGTTGCAACATACAACAGCATAATTGGATTTGATTGTAATAATGATGCAATTGCAAAAATAACGAAAAGTATACAATACACAATAGATATGTAGGTAGATATTGGATTCCAGAGTGAAAAGAATTCTTCACCAGTTGAAAATTCTTTAGAAATTAAGGAATCTGAGATTTGCCGGAAAGCTAAAGCTCCAAAAGCTAAGCAACTATAAACAAAAGCAACATAGCTAGCGTGAAGAAATAAAGTAATATCGAAGTGAACCATAAAATTTCGTTATTTTTGTATCAATATTCGTTAAATGAAATAGACTTATGACACCGCTCAACCAACTTTTACAACAATTACGAGAGAAAAAGGGTTTGTCCTTGGACAATATAACCCAGGCTACAAAAATACGTCAAAAAGTCATAATTAGTTTAGAACAAGGAAATTATACTGCTTTACCTGCAATATACATAAAGTCTTTTATTCGTACGTATGGAGCATTCTTAGGTTTAACTGAAGAAGAAATTTCCAATAGAATTGAAAACGAAGTTATTCCTCTAACGAAAACTATTGAAATCCCCAAATCTACAACAAGTTCCTTAAGTTTACAACCAATTGATTATACGCAGAATGAAAGTATTTCAACATCTGTAAAAAAATTGTTTGTAGATAAACTTCGAGCAACTCTACCTAATCATAAAAGAACGTTACAGTTACCAGTAATTTTATCATATACAGCTTTATTGGCAATTGCTGTGTTATTATTCTTTTATTTCTTCGGTCCAAAAGAACAAATTCCCTTTACAAGTGATTCTATAATCGATTCTGTTCAAACTGATAAAAAAGAACCACTTTCTAAGTTGTTTACCTTTATGAACAAAGAATACCCATCAGATTCATTAATATTAGAATTCAAAGCACAAGATTCAGTGTGGGTAAGTATCACATTAGATAACAAAAAAACAGAAGACATAGTTTTTTTACCTCAACAAAGTAGACGGTTTTCAGCAACAACGAGTTATACTATTTCAACTAATAATGTGAAAAAACTTCTAGCCCTTAGAAATGGTAAAGAAATTCAATTGACAAAGTCGAATAAAGGTGGAGCAGTACGGAATATAAAAATAACAGATACAAAGGTTACATCTTCTGCTGCTTTATGGCAAACAGAACCAATTCAAAAAACAAAAAACACAGAAACCACTCAAGTAACCGAAAGTAAAAAAACTAAGAATCAAACTTCATTAACAACTCCAAATATGAAGAAAAAGAAGAATGAAAGAGAATTATCTCGTCCTCCAGTTACAAAAGATGTTCCAATTCGCCCTAGAAATTAAAAGCCATAACATCGTGTAACCTAATTACACCTAGAAGAAAACCATTTTCGACCACAGGTAATACACTTATCTTTTTGTCATTTGATTCCATTAAAGTAATAGCCACTTTTAAGGAAGCTTCTTTTGAAATAACTAAAGGATTTTTATTCATAATTGATTCAACAATTACATTAGAAATGTCAGAATTATTCACCAAATACCTACGAATATCCCCATCTGTAATAATTCCAACCAGTTTATTCGATTTAGAACAAACACAAACACACCCTAAAGGATACTTAGTCGCTTGTATAATAGTTTCTTTCAAAGAGTCACCTTCATTCACAATTGCAATTGAAGACAAAGAATGAAACACATCTTCAACTTTTGAAGAAAGAAAAAAACCAATCTGACCATTTGGGTGATTTTTAAGATATTCTTCTTTTTGAAGCGATGAGGCTTCAATAATTCCAAACACTATTAAATCACTGACTATAGAAGCTGAAACGCTGCTAACAGAAGGAATTGTATCAAAAAATGGATCTTCTTGCAAAATAGGAACTGAAATTGTGATTGTTGCCAGTTTACTAAGTTGAGAATCTTTTGAAGTTGTTATAAGGATAATAGGTACATTTCTTTTTTTACATTCTAAACAAATTGTTTCGTATTCAATTCCAACACCACTTTTAGAATAAATTAAAACGACACTGTTTTCACGAAAACTACCTATATCTCCATGAAGTGCATCAACAGGATGAATAAAATGCGAATTCAAACATATACTTCGTAAAAGAGAAGCCATTTTACCCGCTATAAATGATGACTTTCCAATTCCCAAACAATAAATAGAATTTGAATTTAAAAGTAGAGTAACTATTGAATCAATTGGAAGAATAGTGTTGTTTTCTAAAAAAGATACTGTCTCTCTAAGACTTTGAAAATAAGAAGAATATTTCATTATGTAATTTTAAAAAATCAGCCAGGAGGCCAAGAAAGATCGCGCCCAGCTAAAAAATGAATATGTAAATGAAAAACAGTTTGCCCAGCATCTTTACCATTATTCACAACAAGTCTATACCCATTTTCTGTAAGTTTAAACTTTTTAGCCAATATTCCAGCTACAGAAAGTAGCGTACCTAAAAGTATTATATCTTCATCGGTGCTTTCGTTAATTGACACAATTCTTTTTTTAGGTACAATTAGGATATGGATTGGTGCTTGTGGAGTATTATCACGAAAAGCAATTACGGAATCATTTTCGAATTCAATTGTAGCAGGAATTTCTCTGTCGATTATTTTTTCGAAAATTGTTTTCATTTTGTTTGTATTTGTTATAAAATAAAACTCCCCATATAAACTAATATATGGGGAGTTAATTGTATTATTCAATAATTTTTATTGAACAAAAGTCATCTTGCCAAATTCAGAACCTTCAGTAGTAGTTACTCGGTAGATATATGTACCGTTAGAAACTTTAGTGCCATTAGAAGTTGTGCCATTCCATTCGAAGTTGTGACGACCAGCTTCAAGATCAGAATTAACTATTGTTTTTACTACATTTCCAAAAATATCTACAATTTCAAGAGTTGTTGCCGTTTTAAACGGAAGTTCAAATGAAATGTTAGTAGATTTATTGAACGGATTTGGAAAGTTTTGATCTACAGCCATTGTTCCAGTTTGATTAAATTCAAATGTAAGAACATTGGAGTAACTTGTTTCATTTGAAGAACCATCGATATCAATTTGTTTCAAACGATATTGATATGTATTTCCAACTGCAACATTTTGATCAAAGTGACCATATTGGTTTGCTACTTGAGAGTTACCAATACCATTAACGAATGCAACTTTTTTCCAATCTGTATCTTTACCAATTTGAAGACGTTGAATTTCGAAACCAGCATTGTTTTTCTCTTGTGCAGTTTCCCAGAATAAATCAACACCATTATTACGTTTGTTACCTTCAAAATAAGTTAACTCAACAGGAATAATAATTTGTTGATAAGCTTTGTTGCCTAAGAAAGGACGAATCATTGGTATCCAAGATCCACGTTGAAGAGTATTTGTTCTTCCATCAACTGGAGATGCGCCATAATGTCCTAAGTGACCATAACCAGGGTTTCCAATAGTTGGAGTCATTTGAGTCCAAGTATTAGAACCTTTGTTATTTTCAAAT
>JBDNFX010000223.1:0-1968 GCA_041689575.1 Kapaibacterium sp. (SeqCode) | reverse complement strand
TTACAATTAGTACATTTATATAACAGATAGTTTCCATTTCGGAAATTAGTATAAATAGTACTTGAACAAATTGGGCAAATTGACATAGGTATTTTTCAGAATAATAAGGTTGAACCCAAAACAACGAAGCCATCAAAACATTATTATCTTGATGGCTTATGATTTCAATTATAACTATTTATTTATTCTTTTATAAAAGTAGTTTGAACAACAGAATCGAATTTACTACCTCGTAATCGAATGATATACAAACTTCTTGGAAGTGTACTATCATCTATTTTTGTGAATAAACCAATAAATTCTAGAATTTTTTCATCCATGGTAAATTATTGTTCAGCGGAAGTTAACTCAAACTGTACGCGCAGGTTTAACATATCATGAACAGAGTTTGGACTAATTGCTAAAAAATTTTTTATTGACGTGTAATCAATCTCAGAAGAAATAGTTGTGTCCTCTAGATCTTTAGTTGTACCACTTTCACCAATATTGGTTTAAACGGTAATTCTATTTGGTTCACCATTAAAGTTATTACTTATCTAATACAATTTTGTTCCATCATGATTTATAGTAATATCACGCAAACGCCACTTTAATGGGTTATCATCTAAAAAAAATCTACTTGGATTCGGTTTTTTTTCTGTAGAAGGTCGTAGGGTTTTTCTATCTTTATTCAAATGAAAAACATGTATTGAACCTGAAACTAATTCAGAAGTATTAAAAGTAGTTATTAAAAAGCTGTTGTGAAGACTTGGGATTGTAGTATCTCCATAATACATTCCATCGCTCGGTGCAACGGTACATCACGTAGAATTATCTTTCAAATTTTCGAGCATTGGAACAGCAAACCACCAGAAAAATGGCTCAACTAAACTATCGTTAAGAATTAAAGGATTTGATTGATAATTTGCTACAAATTCTGCTTCACCCCTGTAATTTGTATCGTTATGAAAACAATGAACATTCTTAAATTTCAACCCAATTATCACGACCATATTATAAGAAACAAAGCAGAATATGCTCGGATAAAAAATTACATCTTTAACAATCCATTAGAATGGTGCAATGATAAATTAAATCCAACAAATAATTTCATAGAATTATAACTCGCATTATAGAAAAGACCATTGGGTAACCACATATATATTTTCCTTATATACAATTTTTAGCTACGAATACTATGTTAAAACGGCTAAAATGATAGCAAATGGATTATCAGATAAACCATAAATATCAGAGTTCAGGTTATTCTTCGTCGTCTTTTCGGAGTGATTCTAAGGAGGAGAAATCTTCTAAGGTTGTGATATCGCCAGAAATTGTACCAGAGGCAACTATTTCGCGTAACAAACGACGCATTATTTTTCCAGATCTGGTTTTTGGTAATTGTTCAGTAAAACGAATTTCGTCTGGTCGGGCAATTGAACCAATTTCTTTGGCGACCCAATGGCGAAGTTCATCGTTCATTAATTTGGCTTCGTAGGTTGTACCTTTATTCATAGTTACGAATGCAATGAGTACATTCCCTTTTACTTCGTCTGGCTTGGCAATTACGGCAGCTTCGGCAACATCGGGGTGGGACACTAATGCAGATTCTACTTCTGCAGTTCCAAGCCTATGACCTGAAACATTTACTACATCATCGACCCTGCCCATAATCCAAAAATTACCGAATTCATCTTTTCTTGCACCGTCACCAGTGAAATAATATCCATTGTGAATGGCGTTTACAGGAAATTCCGACCAATATGTTTTTTCATATCGTTCTGAATCGCCATAAACGGTTCGTAACATTGAAGGAACAGGATGTTTTATTACTAAATATCCACCTTCGTTCACATCGCAAGAAGTTCCGTCGCTTCGAACTACATCTGCTATTACACCGGGCAATGGGTTTGTTGCCGTTCCCGGCGTAGTAACAGTTACACTTGGAATTGGGGAAATCATAATAGAACCAGTTTCGGTTTGCCACCA
>JBDNFX010000222.1:0-8234 GCA_041689575.1 Kapaibacterium sp. (SeqCode) | reverse complement strand
TTCAATTGCTTTTTCTTTTACTTCAATTTTTGCCATTAACAATTATAAGTGTTTTAGATTTCGATTTAGTAACTGTACAAAGATACAAAATGTTTTGACACATTATAACATTTCGAAAAATTCCTATTATTTTCACAAAAAAAGGCATTCAAATGAATGCCTTTTAACGATAATGTGAGCTTATTTTTTTTTACTGAATGATCAATTCTTTACGGACTGTGTGTACAACTCCGAGATACCCTAATGGGGGTTTTGATGGGTTTGTTGAGTTCACTACATTAGAACGCAAAGGTGCAGGTGGGGGATTATTCCCACCGGGTCTGTTTACCACATAAGCGGTGAAGTAAAACTCATACATACGTTTCGATAGCGATCGTACTTCTACCCGAGATGTATCGCCTACATCAAAGACAACATCGTTATTTACAATAAGTCCTATTAGTGTTGAACCGTTGAAAAATTCATCATTTTGCAGTAATCTGAATTGATTCGCAGGTTGGGACAGTAAAGTATTTTTACCGTTTTTAAAAAGTACTAATTGGTAAAAATTTTGAGTTTCTCCTGGGTCGCTATAATTTATAACAGAAACGATACCACCCTTGTTAAATACAGTTTCTTTTTGTTCTAACTGGAATAACGAATCAATAGTTCCACCGAGTATTACTGAATCAGAAACCACATAAGTATCACCTCTCCAAACAATAGAAGTGGTGTAACCTATATTTGGACGCAAAGCTAATTGGTTGGTAATATATCCAGTATCAGCTGAACTATAGACAAAATTTACATCTTGAAGTCCATCCGAAGAGCGAACATTTACAAGAGCATCAGTTACTGGTAGAGGTCTATTTGAGGAGTAAAAATCAATATTAAAATTGATTTTAATAATTTGTGATGAGGAATCTGGCAAATTTGGCTTATACTGTAATGTACCGTCAAATACCATTCTATTCAAATCTTGATCTAAATCCACGACTATAGGTTCTTGACAAGAAACCAAGAACAATAGGGTTGCAGCAAAAAGTCCAAATTGTATATTTTTCATTTTTTTATTCCTTATTAAAATTGAAATTCCCAACCAATGGAAGGAACAATACCAAAGAGAGCTAAACGAACTGACTCACTTTGGTAACTATCTTGATTTTGACGAAAGACTATAGAAGTAGCATTCATTCGATTGTAGGCATTATAAACGCCAAAAACCCAAGAAGAACGGAAACCATCAGTAACAAGAGACTCCCAACGAGCAGACACATCAAATCGGTGATAATCAGGCAACTTTTGAGCATTTCTTGTTCCATTGTATTGTGGAATTATTAATCCATTGAAATCGTATCGACCAGATGGGAAAGTTGCAGGAATACCCGAATAGTAAACAAAGTTTGCCGACAAAGTCCACGTTTGAGACAATTTATAGGTTCCAACAACATTCAAAACATTAGGTCTATTAAAGGGAGAAGAATACCACTGTCCGTTGTTCACACCGGGACCACCATTAAATTCATCAATTTTTCTTTGCGATTGAGAGTATGAATAACTAATCCAACCAGTCAAATCACCAACAACTTTTTCTAAGAACAATTCAATACCGTAAGCTCTACCAACGCCGGTAAGAATTTCGGTCTCAATAAAGTTATTTCCAAATAGATTAGCCCCGTCAACAAAATCTACGATATCGTTGAAATTTTTATAATAGCCTTCAATAGAAAATTTATATTCATTATCGAACAATTTTGAAAAATAACCAAGAGAATATTGATCAGCAGTTTGTGGTTTTATATAGGGTCCTGCTGGTTGCCATAAATCCAGCGGAGTAGGGGAAGCAGTGTTAGAAATTAGTGCCAAATTTTGACGAGTGCGGTTGTAACTTGCTTTTAAAGAAGTTTCATCGGTCAATAAATACCGAGCAGAAACCCTTGGTTCAAAACCAGCATAGTTAGCTATTACATCACCATTGGCATATTGGGTTGTGCTTGTAACAACGCCTTCTTCATATTGACCAGTATTTTGATTAAATCGAACTGGTTCATTATTTTCATATTTTCGTATTGGCTCGTTTCCAATTCTCCAAAACATATTATATCGTAACCCAGCATCTACAGACAGAAGTGGGCTAATTTCCCATTCATCTCTTAAATAGAGTGAAGATTCATAAGCGAACTTATTATCTAAACTTCTTGGTGTAATATTGGATTCTTTTAGAGGTCGTACATTACCCGGAACAAAATTATAGTATAAACCTTCACCACCAAATTCAAGTTTGTGATCTTGCGAGGCACGGTAGAAAAAGTCTGCTTTGGCATTGTAACTGATAATATTTGATTGAATACCAAAAGAAGTGCCCGGTGCTAAAATTTGAAATTCATAATCATAGTTGTTATAAATCATTGATATATTCGAAAACAAATCAGCATTATAAATATGATTCCACCGTAAGTTTAAAGTAGTGTTTCCGTAGATATTTCCAATAGTAGAAGCTACTTCAAAACGGTCTCTTCCAAAATATCCGGAAAGGAAAACACGATCATTTTCACCAATTTCATAACTTGCTTTAGCATTGAAATCATAGAAATATGCTATATTATCTCGAATAGCTTCATCTGGAGCGAAAGCCAAAAACAAATCAGCATAGGTTCGTCTTCCAGCAAGCATGAACGAGCCTTTATCTTTAACAATTGGTCCTTCAATAAGTAGTTTGGAACTTAACAGCCCAATTCCACCAGTAACGCCAAATTCTTTATTATTTCCATCTTTTTGTCGTACATCTAAGACCGAAGAAAGTCTACCACCATAATTTGCAGGAATACCCGCTTTATAAAGAGTGAAGTCTTTAATTGCATCGGGATTAAACACCGAGAAAAACCCTAAAATATGCGATGCGTTATATAAAGTCGCTTCGTCTAAGAGAACAAGATTTTGGTCAGCACCACCACCACGAACATTAAACCCACCACTTGCCTCAGAAGCAACTGTAACACCAGGCAACAACTGAATTGCCTTTAAAACATCAGTTTCTCCAAGAATAACAGGTAGTTTTTTTATATCAGACATTTGAAGTTTTATAGTTCCTACTTCAGTAGATAGAACATTTTCATCTCTCTTTTCTGCTGTAACAATTACATCTTCAGTCGTTCTTACTTGGGGAGACAGTTCTATATTTAACGATAAAACTTCATTTACCGTAATTGAATCTTCATATTGTTGATACCCAATTCGCTTAACAAGCAACACATATTTTCCAGATGGAATAGCAATGGAATAAAATCCGTACTTATTAGAAACGGATCCTTTTTTTAAAGAAACAATTTGAACGGATGCACCAATAACTGATTCACCAGTTTCTTTATCTTTTATACTTCCAGATATTGTGTAAGTTTCATTTTTAAAAGAATAGGCAACAGACGATACTACAAAAAAGATCAATAAAACACATAGGAATGAACCCTTAAATGTTGAATACATTTGTAGGGGTACTCGGAGTAAATAGTTCATAAAGTGTTGATTGTTTGGGGAAAGTATATATGTAAAAACGTAAAAGGAAGTTCTATATTATAACCTTGACAGTTAATAGTCCATACGTTTGGAAGTAAGGTTCAGATTGTTTAAACAGCATTTTATGAGAAAAAGTTTAAAAGTAAATAGAATCAGCTTTATAATTATTTATAAATTCTGAAGTCCACACCTTTTTAAGAGCGAATATATTTCGCCCTCATTTCCTACTACATTTAGGAATACCCCCTCTCCCCTATGGTCGAGGGAGTTCTTTGGTTAGTAGGGACGAAAATCTTTCGACCTCGTTCCCCCACCTAAAAGGCATCACGCTAAGGGAAGGGAATGAAGATAGATTTGGTCAATTTCAGAGCTCTTTTCAAATCAGTAGAAGTAATACATAGAGAAACTTGTATATTTGTGGTTTAGAATTATAATCAATCAGTTAGAAATGAAATTAGAAAAACCCACTTCATACCTTGAAGTAACTTTTTTTACGTTAGTAGTATACCAATGTATTCATGGCATACTTTTATCGTTTTTCTATATACCAATAATGGAAGACTATACTGCTTTTCAAAGTATTGTTAGCACTTCTGTATTGCTCAAACACGGTTGGTTTTTTCAACAGATGCATAAACAAGGTGTTCATTTGCTAATTATAATCAGCATTTCACTACTTTTTTTTCAATTCAAACGAGTTAGTTTCACAAAAAAAGAATATCTCGCTTGGGTTTTAGCTTTACTTGTTATTGTGATAATGTTGTTTTCAACTTTTTCGGGCAACATTCTGGTTGGGGATGGGTTTGCAAAGCAAAGCTATCAAATTGGTGGAAATTTTATTAGAGAAATTCCTTTAATTGGCTATTTTGTTCATTTAGTTTTTTATGTTTCTGATGCTCCTGAACTGCATACCAATTCATTAATGAGGTTTTACATTTTACATATCCTTGTTCTTCCTGCAGTCTTGATTATACTTTTGAGATTGAAACGGAGCATTCAAATCAAAGAGACATTTTCCACAATAGAAAACTCGTTGATAATACTTGGGAGTTTACTATTTCAAACAATTTTATCGTTTGCACTACCCCTAAAAGACAGGACTAACCCCTATACTCCAGATTGGTTTTTTTATCCAATCAATTTTCTTCAATACGAATTTCCTATTAGTATTGTAGGGTTGTTTTTGGGTCTAGTATTAATAATATTATTATCGCTTCCTAGAATGATTCGCAAGAAGTAATACTTTTACAACGAAAGTTTTTTGAAAATAAATTCTGGAATAGATTTGATAATTAACATTATGTATCGCCAAAAGAATGGTAAATAGACAACATTTTTTCCAGATTTCATTGCAACAACTATTCCTTTTCCAACATCTTCAGCCGTTGCGAACAAAAGATTTTTAGGCACATCTTTGGTCATTGGAGTATCCACAAACCCAGGTTTAATAGTTACAACATTCACACCGTTTTTAAACAAGGTATTCCGTAAACCTTGTGAAAATAACGATACTGCACCTTTAGCAGATCCGTACAAGTAATTACTTCCACGACCTCTATCACCTGCAACTGAAGAAATTACTGCAATTGTTCCTTTACCAACTGATTTCATTTGTTCACCAATAAGAATCATTACAGAAATTACAGAAGTGGCATTTGTGGTAAATTCTTGAAGTGCATACGTTACATTTTCTTCACATTTTTTTTGATCTGGAAGTGTACCATACGCTATTAGAACAGCATCAGGGACAGCATTAAAAAAATCACTACAGTTTTGAACAATTTGATTGTGAGTGCTTACATCGGATATATCGCAAACATCAGTACCAACTTCAGATGCCCCACGCACAAGTAGATCGTTTGCAATTGTCGTAACTTTATCGTGGTTTCGAGCAACTAAGAATAGTTTTGCATTTTCTTTAGCAAATACTTTGGCAGATTCAATGGCAATAGCTGATGTAGCTCCAATAATAACAATGTTTTTCATAAGATATAGTAAACCCATTGAAAAAGAAAATATTCTTTCAATGGGTATAAATAATGTAAAAAATTAGCGAACAGATTTAGAAGCATCTAAGGAACTTTGTTTTTCTCTCATTGTCTCCTCTGACGGCGAAGATATATCATCTAAATACGGAGTAATATCAGCAGTAGTTCCCATTATAGATTCTTTATGAATGTATTTTACAACTTCTTCTAAAGATCCAGTTTCTTTGAAAACTTTCAACTGTCTGTCAGCGCCAGTTCCCATTTCTAAAATTTGATAGATATATTCTATTTCTTTTCGAGAACCTAAATCATCAACAACATCATCAACAAAATCTAACAATTCACGTACTAATTCTCTGGCAGGAACTTCACGTTCTTTTCCAAAATCAATCATTTTCCCATCGAGACCATAACGAACTGCTCTCCATTTGTTTTCCATTACTAAAGAACGACGATAATTTCTAAATGTAAGATTTTTTTCGAATAATGAATAGAGTTTTACCGCTATAGCTTGACATAAAGCAGCGATTGCAATTGTTTCTTCAATACGCATAGGAATATCGCAAATACGAATTTCTAATGTTGGAAAAACTGGATGAGGACGGATATCCCACCATATTTTTTTTGCATTATCGATTGAACCTGTTCGTACCAATAAATCGACATACGATTGATATTCTTTCCAGCTGACAAAAGTATCAGGTAAGTTAGTTCTAGGGAATTGTTCAAAAATTTTAGATCTATACGATTTCAAACCTGTATTCATACCTGCCCAAAATGGCGAATTTGTTGAAATTGCCAAAATATGCGGTAAGAAATATCGGATGATATTCATAATTTGAATTTGAGTTTCTCTGTTTTCAATTCCAATATGAATATGCATTCCAAAAATAAGGAGCGAACGTGCCAAGAGTTGCATATCTTCAATTAACAAACGATAGCGTTCATCTGGGAAAATTTCTTGTTCTTGCCATTTAGCAAATGGGTGTGTGGAAGCAGCTCCAAAGCTTAAACCATTTTGATTTGCTAAATGATTTACAATGGAACGCATTTTTGTTAATTCGAATCGTGCTTCTTTAACATTTTTACAAACCTTTGTACCAATTTCAAGCATCGATCCGTGCATTTCAGGTTTGATATGCTCGTGAAGTAACAATTTCCCTTTCGACAACAGCTCTAAATCAATATGCGATTTTAAATTTTGTGTTATCGGATCGCACATCATATATTCTTCTTCAATTCCAAGCGTAAAGGCTGGTCTGACCCGAGAACCAGAAGATTCCAATACGACACTTTTTTCTAAATCTGATGCTATCATAGTATGGTTAAGTTGTTGCTTGAAAAAAAATCAATCTCTAATTATTAAGTTGTTTATTTTAAAACGATGTTGTTTGAACGTAATAGAAAAATGATATAAATCCATATTCATAAGAATAGTACATCATTAATAGGGCTACTGAAAGAATTATCGAACTTCCCCCTATAGCATATACTTTTATTGCATCTACATCAAATACAACTGCTGTTGCACGTAATATTCTGTAAAACAACCATACGAACAATGCTATCAATAACGCCGTAATTATCATTAATGAAAATGTGGAAGTTACAACCTTTACTAACACCGCCGCTAATGGCAATATAAACATTAATGGCAAACAAGACCAAACAATTATTATAAATGTATCATAAAATAGAACTCGCTTTGCCAATAGTATTGCTATTAATCGTAGTAACACTGCGAAAACATAGAACAATACCATTGTAATTATTGAAATAGATACAATAGAAATTGTGGAATTCCAAATCAGATTGTCTATAAATTCTTTTACCTCATTCCAAGGAATAATTAAAGAGAATAAAAAGTCAACATCGTTGTTTGTACGTGCAAAATACAAAAATGCTGACAATATCAATCCAACAGTTAAAGAAATAAACACTCCCAAGACAACTGTTTGCGACAAAGACAATATTCTTTGGTCACGTATATCTGCATAAAAATTGTAAGGGCGTAGTAGTGCTCGAATTACATATTCTCTAAAACGACGAAGTCGCGATATCATAAACAAAAATGCAAATGTTGCTATTAATCCTAACAACACAAAACTAATTGGCATAGATTCACTATACGCCCCTGCACGCAACAACTGATCACGTTCTTCATTAAACAATGCTTGTATCATTGAATATGACAAACGTGTGTTTCTATATATATCAGTTAGTCCAGATGTAGCTATAAACGATGCTTCTGGAGAATTTGTAGTAAATATTGGTCTTCTTATTGAATAATCGTTGTAGGACCACACAACTAAACCAGCATATGAACCCGATTTAATTAATTTGTAAAAATCTCGTAAGTATTTTGCTTGTGCTTCATTCGATAATGGATCGCTGTACCCATTTTTATTATTCGTTTGTACTAATTTTCCAAACAAAAATACAAGTGGTTTTCCATCAAATACTTTTGCAATCCTATTTACTTCTTTTATGTCTCGGTCAATGTTATCAGAAACTTGTCTCGAAGAGCGGAAAATATAAAAATCTAAATTGCCATTTTCAGAATTTGGTGAATTTGCTCCAAATCGAATTGTTCTATATAATAATTTTGTTGATTTTGACCGGACAAAAGCACTAAATTCTTTGGTATATTTGCTGGTCGAAGAAGCAGATTCTTCCAATCCTTCACCTATACCCCAAGCTACGATTGAAGGATGCCGTTCATAAGCAGTAATATATCGTTCTATAGTGTTTTGC
>JBDNFX010000221.1:0-9716 GCA_041689575.1 Kapaibacterium sp. (SeqCode) | reverse complement strand
TTACTAAACACGTTGCAATTATAGCTCTCCCCATTATAAACAATTCAGGTATTACATCAAAAGAATTGTTCATTAAAACGATATCGGAAATTTCACGTGAAATAGAACTTCCAGAATTCATTACTATGGATAAATCGGCTTGTTTCAAAGCGGGTAGGTCATTCACTCCGTCACCAACCATAGCCACACGTCCAATCTTCTGACATTCTTTCACAACATCAACCTTCTGCCCCGGACTCATTCTCGCATAAGCTTGCACCAAAGGAACGAACATAGTAGACTGTTGAGAATTACCTTCAAATATTGACTGTTCAGTGAAGATCCCTAATTTGTTTAAAACAGTTTCCAAATATGGAGCAGAATCTCCAGTGATAATAACAGTTGTAATGCCCATTTTTTTGCAAAGTTCCAAAGTTGGAATTACATCGTACTTTATCTTTTCATCAAACAAGAGCAAATAAAGTGGGGTAAGTTCTTTTGGAATTATTGAATCAGACAATGAGTGCTCTGTTGAACACAAGAGCATGGTTCTTTTGGGAATTTCTTGCAATGTTGCAGTAAAAGTTTGCTCGTAATTAATACAATGCTTTTGGAGGATTTCTACAGCACCTAAATAGAATGTTTGTTGCTTTTTATTGCTATCAAGAAGTTCTAAGGCACTGTATTTTCGTAGTGAATTGAAAGGAAGTTCCTTGACTTTTGTGTAGGATGATTGAAATTCATCTGCTCTAAGGCTAGAAAGTATAGGAGAATCCTCAGAACTTATTTGAGCATAATTTTCAATAATACCTTCACTAAATATGGGAGTATTTTGTAAATTTACTGAACCATCGTACTGAATTGTAGGGTTTGTAAGTGTGCCTGTTTTATCGAAACACAACACTTCGATACCAGCTAAGGATTCAATAGCAGAGAGTTTTTGAATTATTACTCCTAATTTTTGTGCTTTTACAACTGCAATTGCAAATGTAATTGTCGAAAAGAAAACTATTCCTTCTGGTATCAAAGATAGAACTACTGTCGCAGTTCTACGAACAAATTCCAAAGTAAATTCACCACCCTGAAATAGAATTCCCCCAATTTCAACGAACGTTATTAGTAGTGCAATTCCAAAAGAATATTCGAAAATCTTATTTATCGATTTTTGAAGTGGAGTAGTTGTTACGGAATATTGTTGAGCAATATTCGATATACGTTCTGCATACCTTTCCGAATGAATTGCTGTACTTTCAATATATCCTTCACCACTTACACAAAAACTTCCTGATGAAACAGTATCGTTACTTTCCTTTGCTATTGAATCGGATTCCCCAGTTAACAACGATTCATCTATTTCAAATCCTGTAGAAGTTTTCACTATTCCATCTATAGGGACTACATCTCCCCTTTTGACAAAAACAGTATCCCCAATTACAATTTCATTGCTTTTGCAAAACACTTTTTTTGAATCTCTTATCACACAAAATAATTGTTGTTGTAACAAACGAGCTTTTTCAACTATCCTTCTTGCCCGTAATTCTTGAATTGTTGCTAACAATGTGTTTGCACTAACTACCAATATAATTCCAACAGTGTCTAACAATAGTTTTGAATCATTCCAATAAAAATACAACGATATTAGAATGAGTATTATAAGTAAATTTAAAACTGTAAATGGTGAAAGTAAGTTCTTCCAAATTATAGAAGCAGTAGATTTAGAATGAGTTTTTCTTACAATAGGCTGTTGTAAAAGCCTTTTTCGAGCTTCTTCAGAAGTAAGACCTTCTATAGGAATTGTTGTATTCACAAGCTTAGTATGTTTTTATAAAAGTGTACAAAGATAATGACAAAGTCAATAATACATACTTGATTATTAAAACTTTATACACAACGGCAAATCTTGTTAGACTTTCATAACATATATTGAACAAATTGTAAAAATAGGTAGATTTGAAAATAAATAGAATCTATATGCTCGTAATGCTACTTTCAACACTTCTTTGGTTTCTAATTGGAATTCTTTCTTTTAGACTTCTTAGAATGATAACTACACCTTTATTCAAAAAAATTGGGTACTATCAATATTGGTCATCAATGTTATTTACTCAACAAGTTGCCTTTAAAGTGTATGAATTTCATATAGGAACTTCCTATGATTTTTTATTTAAAAATGATTCTTCGAAACAAACTTTAGAAAAAGTGTGCGAAGGACTTATAGAAGTTTGCACGGCAATTGAAGATGGAAAATTTAGTCAAGATTCTGAATTTTATGGCACTATGTATTATTTTTCAGAAAAAACTCTTCAACGTTTTGGGTTTGAAACTCGAAGCTTAAACATCTTTCAAAAAATTATCTTTACGTTAAATATTGGAGAACTTTCACTCCTCTATTCACTTCAAAAAAAACGAATAGAAATTGTCAATCTCAGAAATGTTAAAATTGGCGTTATCAACTCTCAATCCTTACTCAAACACAGAATACTTTTCGAACGCTATTTGAAACAATTCCGAAAAGAAGAAGTTGTCTTAGAATATTGAATAGTTTTAAACTTGTCATTGATAGAGTATTTTAATGAAGTTCATATTCTATCGTCAATACAACCTACGATGTTTTCTATTATTTTTCAAACGTGAATGTGAACGACCATAAACTTCTTCAAAACGAACGACTGAATGAGTTATTGACCATTTTAGAGAATTGTTTTACTAAAAATATGTACTTACATCAAGAGTTAGAGTGGTCGAAAATTCATACCAAAGTAGAATCGAATCCCAGTAAGGCTTGGACCATTAACGAAATGGAAGTATCTGGTGGTGAACCAAATGTGATAGGACAGGGCAAAAAACAGATGTATTTATTTTTGCGGATTGTTGTGCCGAATCGCCAAAAGAACGTAGAAGCTTTTGTTACGATCCTGAAGCATTAGCATCACGAAAAGTAAATAAACCTAAATATAGTGCCGTAGGTTTTGCAAACAAAATTGGAATTGATTTGTTAACCGAAGAAGAATATCGGCATTTGCAAACATTAGGTACTTTTGACTTAAAAACATCAAGCTGGTTGAAAACACCTGAAAAGATTCGAACATTAGGTGGTGCAATTTTTGGCGATCGCCGTTTTGACACTGTTTTTACATACCATAACGGAGCAGAATCCTATTATGGTGGTCGTAGTTTTAGAGGGAAGGTATTGGTGTAACCTATCAAAAAAAAGAGACGCTTCTTTGGGCGTCTCTTTTAAACCTAATAATTTTGAAAAATTAGTGGCTCACAGTTACTAAAAACACTTTAGTCAGTAATTACGAATGTTTGTTCGAGGATTGTTTGATTGAAGGCGAAGGAAATAAAGACTACTTGAGAGATTGTTTCTATTAAAAGGAAATGATTTTCCGTAAAAGTTTTCTACTTGACTAACTTTTTGTCCCATAGAATTGTGTACACTCATCGTAGCGTTTTGCAATTCAACACAAAAAAAGCCTTCAAGTTTCCTTGAAGGCTTTTACGTTGTAGCGGGAGCAGGACTTGAACCTACAACCTTCGGGTTATGAGCCCGACGAGCTACCAGTTGCTCCATCCCGCGATATATTAGAATACAAACATACGACAATTTTATCAAATAACAAAATATAATTTAAAAATTTGTTAATATGGTAGAATTTTCCTTATTTGCAAAGATTTTCCAATATTCTATTGCAACATATACCAACCATTTCTATACTTATGATTGTTTCTCATTCTTGGCTTTCAGATTTTACCGAACTTTCCGACGATATTGAGCATAATGCTGAACAACTTACTCAATTAGGTTTCGAAGTGGAACATGTTGAAAATTCAGCACGTACTTTCCTCGGTTTTGTGGTAGCTCAAGTGATAAGTTGCGAGAGATTACCGAAGTCTGATAAACTATCTATTTGTACAGTAAACGCTTCTGCAGATGAGCCGTTGTACCAAGTTATTTGTGGTGCTCCAAATATTGGTGAAGGGCAAAGAATTATTTTTGCGAAACCGGGTTCAATAGTACCTTCAAATGGTATGTTGATAGAAGAAAGAAAAATTCGAGGTACTATTTCGCGTGGTATGATCTGTTCTAAATCTGAATTAGGGTTTGACGATGAAACAGACGGAATATGGGTGTTACCAGAAGATGCACCAATTGGTTTAGAACTTTCGAAATATGTCCAAAAAGAAGATATAACTTACGATATTGCCGTTACGCCAAATAGAGGTGACGCACTTTCTCATCTGGGTTTCGCACGTGAAATTGCTGCTTCTTCATCCAAAATATTGAATGGATTAGTGAGACCAGTTATCAAAACAGAAGGAAATCCTTCTGTTACAATTACTATAGAATCTCCAAATCTTTGTCCTATTTACGCAGGACGTGTTGTAAAAAATGTGTCAATTATACCATCACCAGAATGGCTTCAGCATCGGTTAGAAAGTATTGGAATTAAACCAAAGAATATTGTTGTTGATGCTACAAATTATATAATGATGCATATAGGTCAGCCGATACATGCATTTGATTTTGATACAATTGCGGGTAAAAAAATAATAGTTAAAAACGCACAACACGAACAACCGTTTACTACATTAGATGGTAAGGAAAGAATTTTACAAGATTCGATGTTGCTTATTTGCGATAGTGAAAAATCATTAGCAATTGCTGGAGTAATGGGTGGTCAGAACAGTGAAATATCTGATTCAACACGCAATGTGTTTTTAGAAGCGGCGTATTTTAATCCATCATCAGTAAGAAAAACAAGAACAAATTTAGGAATATCTACAGATTCTTCGTACAGATTTGAAAGAGGAATAGATCCTGAAAATGTAGAAACTGCCTTAGATTTAGTTACTGAGTTACTATTGAAATATGCAGGTGGCGAAGCAGAACCTGCTGTTTTTTCTTCAACGTATAATCGAAAGACTATAATAATTGAAGTTCCGCAATCTAAAATTACTTCTGTACTTGGAATAGAAATTCCAATGGATACTTCTTTTGAGATATTACAACGATTAGGTTTTATGCCAAGACTATCAGAAAACACTATTTCTGTAACTGTTCCAAGTTATAGAGGTGATATTTCAGAACAAGTTGATATTGTTGAAGAAATTGCACGTGTTTATGGTTATAACAATTTACCAACATCAGATTATGCTAAGATTCCGTTAAAAGGAGCAATAATAGAAAATGGTGAATTGCGAATGCCCCCTGAAAAGAAACAGTTTCGTACGTTTCTTTCTACTTTGGGATTTCATGAAATACTAACCTATAATTTATCAGACGAAAGTACTTCAATAATTTCAAAAGAAAAACCACTATATTTAGCAAATTCAGTAAGTAGTGAATTTTTAACATTACGAACATCGTTGATTCCATCAATGTTGAAAGTTGTTGAGCGAAACTGTAAAAACTTTCAAAAAAATGTCGCTCTATTTGAAATTGGAAAAACCTTTCAGCACACTGACGATCTAAGTATAAATACATATGTTTCTGAAGTAGTAGAAGATGAACGGTGTTGTATTGCTTTAACGGGTAAAAACGGACTTCAACATTGGTCAACCAAAGCAACTGATGTTACGTTCTATGATCTTAAAGGCGTAATTGAAGTTGTATTAGCTGAATTCCTACCAAGGTCAACTGGAGCAATATATATTGAAAAATCGGAGAATCCTTTTCTTACAAGTAATTCGTACGATATTAAAGTTGAAGGTTCAATAATTGGTTCATTTGGTGAAGTAGCTCCAAAAATTGCAAAAACATATTTCGATATTGACCAAGTAATATATATTGCAGAAGTATCAACGAAATTATTGTTCGGGAAACAACCGTTTTTGGGTAAATATATCCCAATTTCTCAGTATCCAGCAATGAAAAGAGATCTTGCCTTTATTGTCAACGATTCCATTTCTCATTCTGAAGTAGAATCCTTGATATGGAAATCTGGTGGTTCGTATTTACAAAAAGTTGAGACCTTCGATCTTTACAAGCATACATCCTTAGGCGAAGGCAAAAAAAGTTTAGCTTTTTCTTTACGTTTTCAAGCATTAAATAAAACTCTTAGTGAAGAAGACGCGAGTACGGCTGTTGAACAGATTGTTTCTGCAGTTTCAAACCAACTATCAGCAGAAATTAGAGCATTATAATATTATGAATAAAAGGGTAATACAATGATTCCGCACGAGTACAATGAAGGTGGAAATAACCATGTTCCTTCTACAGAAATTAAAGTTTTTATGGAGGAATTTTGGGCTATTCTTTATAATGTTGTTAATGAATTAGATAGAATAAAACAAAATTATAAAACTAAATCTACAGACTTTAATGCAATAGAAGCAGAAGTGATTTCTTTGCGAAAAGAGTTAACCGATGCAACTGAAAGTGTTGAAGCTCTCAATATATATGTAAGTGATTTTAAAGAAAAGGATACTGAGTTAGAAGAAGCTTTTTTTGCTATTAGTGAACTACGCCAACAACATTCTATTGATTTCCAAAAAGTTGAAGAAATTAAAAAAGAAGTTGAAGAATTACGTAAAGAACGAGACCAAATTCTAACTATTTCCGATTCTCGTCATGAACAACTTCTTCATTTATTAGAAGAAAAAAGAAGAACAGATGAATTGTTGGTTGCAACGGAAGAAAAATTAGTAACATACCACGAAGTAGAACAACGTTTAGTAAGCTCAGAAAATGAGCGATTTACCGTTGAACAAGAACTTCAAGAAGTTTTGAAAGCAAAATTATCATCTGAAGAAACTATTCAATTACTTTCTTCAACAGAAGAGTCCTTAAAGGTAACCTTTACCCAACAGTCAGAAGAAATTGTTGTATTAAAAGAAAGAATCACGTTTTTAGAAACAATTCATTCAGATTTACAAAAGAATATTGAACAGAAAGAACAAGAATATCTTCAAATCTTTGAAGAAAAAGAGTTTAACGAACAATTGTACAAGGAAGAACAACAATCCACAGAACAAAAAATTCAATCTTCTCTTTCTGTTGAAAAATTGTTGCGAGTTGAACGAGACGAACTTATTTTAAAATTGAAAGAAATTGAAACTCGATTTGCTCACCAAGTAGATGAACATAAACTTGACCGTTTACAGAAAGAAAATGAACGAAGTAAGTTGCTACATACCATCGAAGAACTGAATGAAAAAGATATTCAAGCTCAAAATAATACAAATGTGTTATTAGAAAAACTGTCGAAAATATCTCAAGAATTTGAAGAGTTTAAGGTTCGTAATACTCAAGAAATTTATACATTAACTGAACACAAACAGTTGTATGAACAATTAGACCAAGAATTAGAAGAACGATTAGAAAACGAAAAAGTATCGTTCAAGAAAAATGAAGAAGATTTGTTAGAACAAATACTTCACCTCGAAGAAAAAGAAGATTCTGTTCGAAAAGAATTAATGGAAAATACTATTCAAGTAAGAAACTATCAAGTTAAATTACAAGAATCTGAAAGAGTAAATCTCCTTTTGACTGATAAAAAAGAATTGTTGGAATCGCAGATAGATTCTATGCAACAAATGGTTGCAGAACATGTTAAACAATTAGAACATTCTACCAATAGAACTAAGTTGATGGAAGAATACTCTCAACAACTTCAAGCAAAATCGTCAGCTTTGGAATTGAAAATATCTGAACAACAACAGATTATTGATTCAAAATATCATTCCTCTGCAGAATCGGCGGAACATATTGCTTCATTACGTGGAGAATTGGATATTTTCAAAGCCGATAATACTCAACTACGAGAACGTGCAGAAGGACATTACAGAGATTTAGAACGTACTAAGTCGGAAATTTCTTCATTGAATCAAGCTGTCGAAATACTCAATCGACAAATGAATTCAGAAACTTCATCAAAAGAAGAACTTGAAAAAAAACTAATAGAGTTTTCTCAGTTAAATTCTTCATTAGAAGAAGCACAGATTATGGCAAGTTCCGAATTTCAGATTACGATTGCTCAGCAGGAGCTATTGATTTCAAATTTAAACGATCAAATTAATAGCATTAAAAATGAAAATGAGTCAATGGTGCCGTTTGAAATTGTTCATGGGTACCAACTACAATTGTCAAAACTTGAAGAAGAAATAGCAAATGTTCCTTTGAAATTAGCGGATATAAACAAAGAATCAGAAGAAGTAATAGCTACACTTCAGAATGAAATTGTTTCTCAAACTGAATCAAAAGTTGCCTTAGAACAAAAAATGAAAACACTTTATAATAAATTAGATGATTTTTCAAATGCTGCACAATTAACGGAACTTTTAAAAATTCAATTAGAAGAAAAAGAACGAGAAGTAGACGCATTAAACGAAAGACTTCATTTGTCAGAAATAGCTCTTTCAATGGCTCAAACACAAGCTGCCTTGTCAAAAGACCAGTCAGAAAATATGGATGATTTTTCTTCGATGTTACAAACTCAACAAGAAAAATTTATGTCTCTTCAAAATGAAATTGAAACAATGAAGGAATCAAAAGCACAATTAGATAACGATCCAACTATTCAAGATGAAGAGTTGATTTCGAAAATGAAAGATATGTTAGATAAATTGTAAGCAAGTATAAAAATCAAGTATCGGTTATTCTTTCTAATCTTGATTTGGCAAGGAGAATCTTTTTATACCAGCAACATAGGTTGCCAAAACAGTGGCGTTTAAGGTTTTTTGGCGATTTGAATTTTCAAAGTCAGTATCATATATAGTAATATCAGCATCAAATTTTTGTTGAATTTGTCCACGTCGATATCCAATATCTGTTAATTGGTGACCAAGATTTGTATAAATATCAAGTGCCTGTTTCATAGAAATACTTTCAGAACCATACCAAGGTTCTGAAGTACCAAAAGGAATTCTATTCACAAATGCATCTAAACCAATTCGTGGGTCTGGTGATTCTATAGGTGCGTCGCTACCACCGCCAACAACTACTCCTGCGTCTAATAATGATTTCCATGGATATGAATATGAACATCTATCTCCAAGTCTTCGATATGCCATAGAAGCATCACTAATACAATGAATTGGTTGGACTGCCGCGCCTATTGAATAGGCAGCAAATTTTTCTATGTCTTGAGGTATTACTGTTTGAGAATGTTCAATACGAAGAATGGAATGTATGTCAGCGATTTTTTCAGTGCGTAAATGTGAATACAAATCTAAAACTATAGAATTTGCTTTGTCACCAATTGCATGGGTAGCAATTTGCCAACCTTCTTCTAAGGCGTTTTTGAATTTAGTTAAAAGGCTCTCTTTTTCAATTAATGATATACCATTGGTTGTTTCATCGTCAGAATATTGATCAAACAACAAAGCACCTCTCGAACCTATAGCACCGTCCATAAAATATTTAACACCACAGATTCTATGTAATTCACCTCCGGCTGGAAGTAATCTATTGTGTTGCCATTCATCGTTTTGAGCTTGAATATAGGATTGAACTCGAAGTGGTAATGCTCCTTTTTCAGCAAAATCTCTAAAAATGGGAAGTACATCATTGTATACATCCATATCGTGAACTTCAGTTAATCCAAATGAAGAAAGTTCTTTTAAAGACGACTCAATGATTTCTGATTTTTGAGCATACGTGAAATCTGGGATATGAGACCGAACTAATTCCATTGCGGTGTCAATCAGAATTCCGTTGGGATTTCCTGAAGAGTCTTTTCCAATTTTCCCACCTAAGGGGTTAGATGTGGACGAAGTTATTCCACATAAAGATA
>JBDNFX010000220.1:0-10856 GCA_041689575.1 Kapaibacterium sp. (SeqCode) | reverse complement strand
GAAGATGCTGCTCAAGCTATTGGAACTCAGTACAAAAATGGAAAAAAAGTTGGATCGATGGGTCTTATGGGTACATTTTCATTCTACCCAACAAAAAATTTAGGTGCTTTTGGTGATGGTGGAGTAATTACCACCAACGATGAACAATTAGCTATTCGTTTGCGCCAAATGAGAAATCACGGAATGGAACCAAAGTATTACCATTCTTTTATTGGTGGCAATTTCCGTTTAGATGCCCTCCAAGCAGAAGTGTTAAACGTTAAATTCCCTTATTTAGAAACTTGGCATAAAGCTCGTAGAGAAAATGCTCAGTTATACAATAAACTTTTTATTGAATCAGGAATTACTACAGAAGAGTTTCCACAATCTCTTTCCGGAGAAAATCGAATTGTCCTTCCTAAGGCAGTGTACAAGGAAAGTGGGGTTACCAATTACCATATATATAATCAGTATACTGTTCGAATACAAAACAGAGACAAAGTTCGTTCTTATATAACCGAAAATGGAATTGGTACAGAAGTATATTATCCATTAAACTTTCACGACCAAGAATGTTTTAAATATTTAGGTGAAAACCCTTCTTCATTCCCAATAGCAAATGAAGCTGCAAAAACCTGTTTATCATTACCTATATTCCCAGAGTTAACTACAACCGAAATAGAATATGTTGTTGAAATAGTTGTAAAGGCTGTAAAAAACTAAAACAATTTTTTCTTGTTGTTTTTGAAAAAAGACGCCTACATAGAGCGTCTTTTTTTTTATTCCCCTACTGTTGGAGGGGTACCCGAATGGTGGTATATTGGGAAAAAGGGCGAAAGATTATTCGCCCGTACACAGTAACTCTCTCGCCCCTTGGGGGGTAAGGGGAATTCTGAAACAAAGAAAAACAGGGTACAAAAAAAAAGGGACAGAAAAATTCTGCCCCAAATATTGGAATTGGTCTGATAAGTTTTTGACTAAACTAAGATTTGATTTGCTATAATGTCCTCAAGTGTTTCTCGTTTACGGATTAAGTAATCCACACCATCTTTTATCATAACTTCTGCAGGTAATAAACGAGAATTATATTGCGATGCCATTGTAAAACAGTAGGCACCTGCATTTTTAAAACAAACAATATCGCCTTCGGAAAGTTCGACGATTTTTCTGTTCCACCCAAATGTGTCAGTTTCGCATATATACCCAACAACGGTATAAATTCGAGACAACCCTTCAGGTTTTGTTATATTAAAAATTGTATGATACGAATCGTAAAACATAGGACGGATAAAATGATTTAACCCAGTATCTAAACCTGCAAATACTGTCGATGTAGTTTGTTTAATTACATTTACTTTTGCAAGGAAATAACCTGCTTCACTAACTAAAAATTTCCCCGGTTCAAACATCATTGTTAGGTTTCTTCCATATTCAGAACAAAACTCCTTGAAACGTTTGGTCATTTTTTCACCTAACAACTCAATGTCTGTTTCAATATCATCGGTTTTATAAGGAACTTTAAAGCCACTACCAAAATCTACATAATGAAGTTCAGGAAACTTTTTCGCAGTATCGAATAAGATTTCAGCACCTTGTAAGAAAACATCTATATCTAATATGTCGGATCCTGTGTGCATGTGAAGTCCATTTACGTGAATTCCATAAGCTTTCACAATTCGTTCAATATGTGGAAGTTGATAAAACGAAATTCCAAACTTTGAGTCGATATGACCCGTTGAGATTTTCGAATTGCCACCTGCCATAATATGAGGATTAATTCTAATACAAACAGGAATAGTAGAACCGTAATCATGACCAAAACGTTCTAAAGTAGCAAGATTGTCAATGTTAATATGAACACCATATTCTATCGCTTTTTGAAGTTCTTCGTAAGAAACGCAATTAGGTGTATAAATGATTTTATTGGGTGAAAAACCAACTTTCAAACCAAGTTCAACTTCTTGAATAGAAACAGTATCTAATCCGCTGTCTAATTCAAGGAAGTATTTTAGTATGGAAATATTATTCAAAGCCTTACAAGCATAATTAATTTGAACATCAATTCCTGAAAAAGCATTTGCCAAGCGTTTATACTGCTTTTTTATCGTATCAGTATCATACACATAAATGGGTGCTCCATATTTTTCAATGAGACTGGTAACAGGAAGATTCTGAATGCAAAATTGATTATTTACTATATCCATAAGGCAGAATAATATTAAGTGATTAATGTAATGTACCCTTGACGTATAAGTATAGTTGGTTATTACCTACAACGAATAGTGTAAGTTTTCGTAAATTGCAAAAAGTTTAAAAATATTTTTTGCAATTAAAATTAAGACTTCCATAATTATGAAAATCGGTTCTTTTGAAATTAAACCTTTATTATTACTCTTAGTATTTATACCTTTTACATTTATTGGAAAATTTCTTCATTGGAATGAAGTACTTTTATTTGTTCTGGCTGCTATTTCTATAATTCCACTCGCTGGATTAATGGGAGAATCAACAGAACATTTAAGCCATAAAGTAGGCTCAGGAATTGGTGGTTTGCTAAATGCAACTTTTGGAAATGCTGCAGAACTAATAATAGCTATTTTAGCTATGAGTAAAGGACTTCACGATGTGGTGAAAGCCTCGATTACAGGATCAATAATTGGGAACATTTTATTGGTATTAGGAATTTCAATATTTGCAGGAGGCTTGAAGTTCTCCTCGCAAAAATTCAACAAAACAACTGGAAGTTTAAATGTAACTATGTTAGCCTTAAGCGTAGTAGGTTTGTTAGTCCCTGCTGCATTTTTAGCTGTTGTTGGAAAAGATGGGCTAGCGATTTAACAGACATTGAGTTTAGATATTTCAGTAATATTAATGATTTCGTATGTTTTATTGTTAGTGTTTTCGTTAAAAACACATAAACATTTATATAACAGTTTCGAAGATTCGGAAGAAGAACATCACGGAGAAGTTTGGAGTTCTAAGCGATCAATTCTAACATTAGTAATTGCTACTATCGGAATAGCGTTTGTTGCTGAAGTTCTAATTGGTGCAGTTGAATATACTGCGGAAGTATGGGGAATGTCCAGTGTTTTTGTTGGTGTTGTAGTTGTTGCTATTATTGGAAATGCTGCAGAACATTCAACTGCAATCATTGTTGCAATGAAAAACAAAATGGATTTAGCCATTTCAATAGCAGTGGGTTCAAGTATTCAAATAGCATTGTTTGTTGCTCCATTTTTAGTGTTTATCAGTTATTTGTTTGGTAAACCTATGGATTTGTATTTTACTACGTTTGAAACTATAAGTATTATCGTAACCGTATGGATATTAAGCCTTATAGTTCAAGATGGTGAAACAAATTGGATGGAAGGAATTCTCTGTTTGGCAGTATATGCTATTCTCTGTATTGCATTCTATTTGTTGCCGCATTAAAAACTGTCACGTTATCGATTTATAAACAACAAGAGTTTTATGTCTCAAATGAAAAATATTTCTTCAAGTGAGTATTCAGAATTTATTTCAATTCTTTTAAAAGAAGACTCGTTTGAAGATAAAACGGCTTTATTCTGCAAAGCTCTACAAAAGCTATGGAACGAAAGTGTTGTGCTTTTTTTCAGAAAAGAATTAAACAAAACGCTCGATAATACTATTTCTAAAAAGTATAAAAACGTGTTTTCAAGTGACAATAAACTGTTGTTTGAAAAAAACATCCTCGTAAATTTAAACTCAGAATGCACTTTCGAAAAAGTCCCACAAGAGGTATCAAAATATCTTTCAATATCAGAAGAATCTTTAGAAAAAATTCAGTATTGGATAGGAAAACAGCATTCTGGTTTTTTTGTAATACAATTTAAAAACTTAACTGAGGTATGCGAAAATACTTTATCAACGTTTGAAAATTTATTTCAACTATATTTTTCACTGTGTTCAAATGGCGAAATATTAAATGAATCAATAGATAGAATAGAATATCAAAATCCTATATTGACCGAGATTGTAGAAAAAACACCAAATATAGTTTGTTATGGAACTGTAGATGGAAAAATTCTCTATTTCAACGAAATTGCAGCACTTACTTTCTATTCAAAATCGAAAAAAGAACTTTTATTAGAAGATATAGATTGTAAGATATTTAAAATTTCCTATCCAGAATGGGTACAAGAACTCATTGAAACAGAAGCGTTTCCTACTATGAAAGAAGGTGGAGTTTGGAATGGAAATTCTGCAATTATCAACTATTCTGGTGTTGAAGTTCCAATGTTGCAAACAATTCTTGGACATTACGACAAAATAGGAAACTTGCAGTATATTTCAACAATATTAAAGGATATTACTCAAAGCAAAATTCAAGAACAAATACTTCTTTCAACTGTTGAAGAAGCCCAATCTGCCAATAAATCTAAGTCAGAATTCTTAGCGAATATGTCGCACGAAATTAGAACTCCTATGAATGCAATTTTAGGGTTTACTGAGATTTTGAGAAAAGAAATTACCGACAATAGGCAAAAACACTTTTTAGATTCTATTCAACTCAGTGGTAAAACATTATTACGGTTGATTAACGATATTTTAGACTTATCGAAAATCGAAGCTGGAAAATTAGAAATTCAACACGAACATACAGATCTTGCTGTACTTGCTAATGAGATAAGACTCATATTTGCAGAGCAAATGAAGTCGAAAAACCTTGAATACTCTGTGGATTATCTGTCGCAAGAACAATTATATGTTTTCATTGATGATGTACGTTTACGTCAGATATTTATAAATCTAATTGGAAATTCTATTAAATTTACAACAAAAGGGTATGTAAAAGTATTTATTCGAGTTGCAAAAAATCCAGAACTTGATTCAGTCGCCTCGATAACAATAGAAGTACATGATTCTGGAATTGGTATACCGGAATCAAAACAAAAGCAAATTTTCGAACCATTCACTCAAGAAGATGGACAGACTACAAGGAAATACGGCGGGACTGGATTAGGATTGACTATTACACGTAAGTTAGTAGAATTGATGGATGGTAGTGTTTCTTTGTATTCTACACCTAACCATGGTTCTATGTTCAAAATTGTATTCCCTTCTGTTAAAATTGGAACAAATCAACAGGTTGTAGATCAAAATCTGCTGAACCTATATAGAACAATTCAATTTAATGAACCTACTGTGATGATTGTTGATGATATGATGAGTAATAGGGAAGTGATAAAAGAATATCTTTCAGATTGTAATGTGTCAATACTAGAATGCGAAGATGGAACTGAAGCATTAGCATATACCTTAGTAGAAAAACCTGATCTTATATTTATGGTACTTCGAATGGCAGAATTAGACGGTTACGAGACTACTAAAGTATTAAAGTCTCACGAGAATACTCGCCCTATTCCAGTTGTTGCAATTACATCAGCACTAATGGATTCTGACGAAAAAAGGTTTAAAGAACTTGCAGATGGAAGTTTGAGAAAACCAGTTTCTAGGAATGATATTCTAAGTGAAATGACTAAATTTTTACCTTACACTAACATACTTGATCCGGCAGAACAAGAAGTTGGTCAAAGTGAAGATGATGAGACTACTTATGAAAATATTTCTGAAGAATTACTGAATCAGTTAGTAGAATATCAAAGTACTTCCGCAGAATTATTAGAAATTATTTCATTAGACGAAATTGAAACATTTGCCCAAGTTTTGTTGTCGTTAGGTGATATGTATGATTTTAAACCATTAGTTCATTATGCAAATGAATTAGCTGAAGCTGCAAACACTATTGATTATTCACAACTACAAAAACTATTAGGAAAATATTCAGATTTTATTACAAACTATTCAAGTAAATAAGAATGATAGATATAGAAAAAATTCAAAGTTTATTAAAAGAACAAAATATTGATGCTTGGTTTTTATATGATTTTAGACACTCTAATTCAATAGCATGGAATATTTTGCAGTTGCCCACAACAGCTCATTGTACAAGACGTTGGGCAGTAGTAATCCCTCAGAGTGGAGAACCAGTAAAAATAACAAGTACTATGGAACAAGCAAGTTTGTCACATTTGCCTTTTAAACATATACTCTACAATACTGGCGAAGAATGGTTTGCTTGTATTGAACAAGTTCTTTCTGGTACGAAAAACATCGCTATGGAATATTCGCCATTTGGAACATTGCCTACGGTTTCCAAGGTTGAGGGAGGGTTTGTAGATTGGGTGCGTTCAAAAGGAAAAAATATACTTTCTTCTGCAGATTTATCTGTTCCATTCGAATCGGTTTTAACTCAAGATCAAATAGATGAACAACGCAAAACAGCAAGAGATTTACGATTGACTATGATTGAAACTTTCGTCTATATTAGAGAAAATGTATTAGAATTTGGTTCTACGAACGAATATGCCGTACAACAATATATTCTTGGGTTAATGAAGCAAAGAAACTTAGTTCCCGACCATGCTCCGATAGTAGCAAAAGGAGTTAATGGGGCATCTCCGCACTATTTCCCTTCCCCAGAAAAGAATGCACTACTTAAAAAAGGTGATGTAGTACTTATAGATATGTGGGCTCAAAGAATAGGATTTCCAAAAAGTGTTTTTGCAGATATTACATGGATGTGTTTTATTGGAGAAGAAGTTCCTGAAGAAATTGCTACTCCATTTGATGTTTTAGTTGCTGCAAGGAATGCGTCAGTTCAATTGGTTCAAGAACGATTCAATATGAAGGTTCCTGTTTATGGATTTGAAGTTGATGATGCTGCACGAGATATTGTAAACAAAGCAGGGTATGGTCAATATTTTATCCATCGAACTGGTCATAGTATAACACACGAACTGCACGGCGCTGGAGTAAATATGGACAACTATGAAGCTAAGGATATAAGAACTATTCTACCTGGAACTTCTTTTTCGATTGAACCGGGTATTTACATAAATGATTTTTGTGGATTCAGAACCGAACTTGATGTTGTGATAACCTTAGACGGAAAAATTTTAGATGGAATTGGACTTGAACAAGAATCTATAGTTCCTATTCTCCATTCTAATTTCGAAGAGTTGGCAAAGTACTTAATAGAAGAATAAAGTTTCGTTTATAAAATGATTTTTTTCAATTCTTCTCTTGTTGCAGATAAATAGATCGAAGCAGGGTATTTTGATAATAGAAGTTGAAATGCACTTTTTGATTCCTCAATCCTTTGTGACTTTTTCAACGCCAATGCATAATTAAACAGCAATTTGTCTCCCCAGATACTTTCAGGAAATTTCGCCTCAAATTCAGAATATAAAATTATAATTTTATCTACTTGATTCACTTTAAAGTAAAGATCATTTAAAGAAAGATACGATAGTTCAGTAATGTCGTCCGATGAATTTTCAACTAATATTGTCTTGAAAGCACTTATAGCATCTTCTAACTTTTGCTGGTAGGTTAAAAATTCAGCTTTTGCATACTTTTGCAATCTACTTTTCTGATCTTGAAACTGTTCAATTAGTATTATTCGTTCAAGTGCATCATTTGCTTCATTTGTATTTACTCTTTTTGCAATAATACTATAAACACTTTTTGCAGTGTCAACCTCACCATTAAACCAAAACATTTCTGCTAATAAAAAATCTGCTTTTCTACGTAAGTCATTTTTTTCAGGTAACAAAAATAATGGTTGTAACAACTTTTTTGCTTCCACAAATATGTTTTCTTGAATAGAAATTTCTGCTAACTCAATACGGGCTATTGAAGCAAAATTAGAACCATTGTACTTTGTTATACAAATTAAAAACTCTTTTTTCGCTAATTCTAAATTTTTATCAAATGTTTTTAAAACTATACCTTTTCTATAATGTATTTCTGGAGCAAAGGCACTTGCTGTAGGATCGTTTAAGATATTATCGTATCGTAGAATAACCTCAGAAATTTGTTCTTTCGAAATTGAAGAACTATGGGAAAGCTTTGTTTCTAAGGTTTTCGTATAACCAAAAATTGCCGCAACTCGAATGTAGGCTGGGACCGAATTATTATCTATTAACAAAGAATAAGCAGGTAAAGCATCGTTGTAATTCCCATCTAAAGAACTAACAGTGGCAAACTGTAGAATCTCGCTTCCGTTTGAACCAGATTTTTTATCTAATTCAGAAACAATTTGCAAGGCTTTATTCATTTGATTCGTTGAACGATAAAACCATTCAAGTAATCGGTAATTAAGCAAGTTACTAACGTCTTTATTCTTTAATTCTACTAATGAATTTTCAACAGTTACTATGCTATTTTGATTTGTTAACAACGCAGTAATTTTTCCTTGAACTACTCCAAGATTGTTATTTTTAAACAACAGGTTAATTATCTCATTCATTGAAAGTTCGACATTCCCAACCGCAGCATAACATTGAGAAAGTTCATCTGCAAATATATCTTTCGATTTAAGTTTTTCTCTTGCAGCCAAATACGTTGTAATTGCTTTTTCTAATTGCCTTTGACCTAATTGCGATTTGGCAATGATTGAGTAATCTAGTTCTGAAAAACAAAATTCTTGCACACCAATATTCCAGAATTCATCAGCTTTTGCACTTTGTCCCATTTTCCAATAAGTTTCTGCTGCTATAGAATAAGTTACCGATGAAGGAGCTCTTTTTACTTGTGTTTCAGCAATTGGTAGCAATTCGGTATATTTTTGTTGATTATTTAAAGATCGAACAATCCCAAGAAAATAGCTGGTGTTTAAAGGCTCGGAGTCTAAAAGTTGAGAATATAATCGATAAGAATTTGCAAAGTCACCTTGTTGTTCGTAACTTTGTGCAAGTCGGACTTTATCTGTTTGTGAAAATGTTTGAAGTACAAAAAAATGTACTACAAAGAGAGTTACAATAATTAACTTCATTTTGGAGTTGAAAAGAGTAGTTTTCATAAAGATTTTACAGTAACCACTAACGGTTAAGAACATCGTCAATTGTGAATGAAGTTACTCGATTTATCGTAAAATCATCAAAAGAGTGGACATAGAACTAACGAATAATATTTACTAACTTGTATTAGTGTACTTTTCTAACACAGAATACTATAATGAAGAATACAACAATTCTTGTTGTTGAAGACGATAAATTTACAGCAAGAAGCCTCAATCACTATCTCATTCAGCTAGGATATATTGTTTTAGCAACCGTAGAATCTGGTGAAGAGGCTTTAATGAAGGTTAAAGAATATTCTCCAGATATTATCTTGATGGATATTTTGTTACAAGGTGATTTTGATGGAATTGATACTTCTCAAAAAATCAAAGCTGAATTCGATGTTCCAGTAATTTATATTACTTCAGGAGCTCAAAAAGAACTCATTCACAGAGCAAAGTTAACAACTCCTTTTGGTTTTATAATTAAACCATTTACTCAAGATGATTTATTTACTCAAATTGAAATTGCACTATATAAACATTCGAACGATGCCACATTAAAAAAGTTACAAGAATCGGAACGTTTTTTAGCCTCAATTACAAAGAATATAAACGATGCTATTCTAACGGTTTCACCTCGTTTAGAAGTTCTGTATCAAAACGAAGCAGCTCGGTATAGCTTTAATCAAGTAATCGATATTGGAAAACCTCAAACATTAATTCCGTTTTTACGTGCATTACAAGAAGGGTTTGCTGAATCAATTGATGAAAAGGTTCGCTATAAAATGATGGGAATTCCCTTTGATAACGAAGAAAATGAATGTATTGCTATAGTTCAAAACAAAACTATTTGGTTTCAATATTCTATTGATTTTATAGAAGTAACTTCCTTACATCAACAACGTAGTATTGTAATTATTTTTAGGGATATTACTATTTCTAAAAATGCACAGAATGCATTAAAAGATTCACATACATTGTTAGAACATAGAGTAGAAGAAAGAACAAAAGAATTAGAACAAGCAAATACGTTATTATTACAAGAAGTTGCTAACAGAGCTAGAGCTGAAGCTCGTTTACATAAACTTGCTTCGAACAGAAAACGATTAGCTGAAATTGCAAGTATGATTATTTCCCAGACTTCTCTTGAATTTATTTTGTCTATTAGCAAAAGAGAATTGAAAGAACTTTTAGCTTTCGATGATTTTAGTGTCTATACAATGAACGTAGAAGCTTCATCATTGGAAAGTGTCATTAGTTCTTATGACGACAAATCCTTGTTAGACAAAGTAATACCATTATCAAGAAGTATACTTAGCGATTCATATTTGAATGGTGCATCTATACTTCTCAATAATTCCCAATTAGATGCACGTTCTTATTTTAATGAACTTACAGAAAACATTACACATCACATGCTATGCTTTACCATTATTGAAAATGAGCAAAAATATGGTATTCTGTGCGTGAGTAGGTTTTCAAACCCTGAATTTGTACAAGACGATTATGATATAGTTCAACTTTTAGTAAACTTTATTTCCGTCGCTATTTATAAAGCGCAATTGTTTTCACAAGTTTCTACATCAGAATCTCGAACAAAAGTTTTATTCGAACGCTTTCAAGATGCAGTGTTAGTAGTTGATAATGCTGGAAAAATAGTCGATGCTAATAATACAGCAGTAGAGTTATTAAAGTACGAAACGAAACAAGCACTTCTTTCAATTCAATCTATAGAAGAATTGTACTTCGACCGTTCAAAACAAGAACAGTTTGTTCGTGCATTAGCATTAAATGGTTTTATAAAAGATACAACTTTAACTCTCAAACGTTCTGATGGATCCCCTTGGAATGTATCGAAATCTGCTATCCCAATCCAAATTCTTAAGGGACAAGTTAATTTGTATTATGCAATATTCTCTGATGTAGGTAAATATCAAATATCAACTGAACAGAACATACAAATAGAAAATCATTTTAGAGAATTATTAAATTATTTCCCTTATTTCGT
>JBDNFX010000219.1:0-5892 GCA_041689575.1 Kapaibacterium sp. (SeqCode) | reverse complement strand
TATTTCCAGTTATTCCAACATTTGGTTTACAATTTAAATTTTAGATATTACTATGAAAAAATATAGGTTACAGTTAATACTACTTCAGCTCATTTCTGTAAGTATATTGTTCACTTCTTGTGAACAAATACTCGAAGACCAAAGATTGCCTCACGAAGAACGGTTAGTAGTTTATAGTGTTTTGACTCCAAATGAAAAAATAAAGGTATTTGTTAGTAAAACATTACCACCATTGACTAATAATTTTGTATACTCTACACTCAATGATGCAAACGTAGCTATAGAAGTTGATGGTTCAAAATATAAACTCTTGTTGATAATTGATTCATTAGAAGGAAATGAAGAATATTATACAACTTCTAATTTTCAAGTAGAATCAGGAAAAGTTTATACCTTAACAGTTGAAAGAAATGGAAAAAAGGTACAAGGGACAACCTTTATTCCTCAAATTCCAACAATTCAATCATTTTGGAATACGGATTCAATAAAATCCACTCTAATTGGAAACGAAGTATTTTATACTGTAAATATTTCTTCCAAAAACTTACCAAATACATATCTTTTTGGTTATGTGCATTTTAACGAAGACACTATTCCTCTAACGGCTAATTCTATAGACTTTTCAGAAGAAAGCTACGATGTAAATACTGTAACTATAGATGATTCAACAATAGTATCAATGACCGTCAATGTTTCTCCCTCAGTTAAAAAAACGGAGTATGCCCGTTTAGTTTCTATGGATGTAGCGTACAAATATTATATTTCCTCAACAGATAGAAGGAGTGGTGGTTCTGGAATATTTGGTAGTGGTGGTGGAAACCCAATTTGGAATGTTTCCGGTGATGGATTTGGTTTGTTTATAGGTGTAAATCAAAGTTTTGCTATTAAAATTAAAGACTAATAATGAAAAAAGTACTATTATTACTTGTTCTTTTTCTGACGACTTCGATTCTTTCGGCTCAACAAAATGAAGTTTCATTTCGTATAGGTACTGGTTCATTTTATCAATTGTTAGCAGTTTTTGAGCCAATGACTGTGTTAATGGAACTCCCAATGCGTCTGTTGTGGGTAACAGTTCAGGGATTCTACCAACTTCAATTCAATATAGAACTGCGTGCGACGAGTATCTGAGTTATAGTATTGAAGCTCAATATTTAAGTATTGTTCGTAGGGTTGAAAATAACAACAATAATGAAAAAATTGGCGAAGTAACTTCAAGTTTTTATACGGTGATGCCAGGCTTTCAATTAAATTTCTTTGACAATGAAGCCTTTGGATTAAGTACTTCTTTTGCATTGGGGCTTGGTGTTCGAAATCAAGAATTTGTTTCAAATCAATTAACTGTTAGTGAACAACGATATGTACTTGCAACACAATTTGACATTGTTAAACTTCGTTTTGGCAAAAAATTCAATGTATTTACCGATATTGGTTTAGGCACAAGATCTTTAGTAACCTTAGGAATTGGTTACCGATTCTAGAAAAAACAATGTAACTTTAATTAAGGTACTGTCTTTTCAAACTCCCCATTTACCTACTTTAAACATAGCTAACTTCACAGTTAATGCTTAGTTTTTAAAAAATATTCTTTAGGAAGAGTATCACATAAAGAAAAATTTTGTACTTTTGTGACCGTTAGTCAGAAAATGACCGTGAGTCATTATAAAGCTATTAGTAAAGTTAGAAATTTTATTAACATTATATAAGGAAAGTACTATGTCGTATGACGCAAGAAGATCCTCTAGGATTTTCGGAGTGCTTTTTTCATTGTTCTTGGTAAGTGTTTTTTCATTATATGCACAAACACCTATAACCTTAGAGAAAGCCTTAGAGCTTTCAGTACTTCAAAACAAATCAATAGAGTCAGCATTATTAGGTATTAAAAAATCTGATGCTACTGTAAAAGAAGCCTATGGGCTTACTATGCCATCGGTGAATGTATCTGGTAGTTTTACCTACAATATTTTATTACCTGTTTTCTTCCTTCCATCTGAATTTACTGGTCAACCTCCAGGAGGCTTTGTAGCCGTAAGTGCAGGTGCATCGAATGGATTTAACACTACAGCACAAGTAACACAAATACTTTTCAACGCAGCAGTATTCAAAGCAATTAGCGCGTCAGAACGCTATACACAAATTTCTATTGAGCAATACAAAGCAGTTGTTGCTAAAACATTACTTAATACAGAAAAGGCATTTTACGGTGCGCTATTGGCAAAAGAATTATTCGAAGTCTCAAAAGCTTCTCTTTCAAATGGTGAAGAAAATCTAGAAAATGTTCGAATATTTTTAAAACAAGGGTTAGTTGCTGAATTCGATGAAATGCGTGCAAGTGTTGGAGTTGAAAATATTCGACCAATTGTTATTCAAGCTGAAGCAACAAAACTAACAGCTTTTAATGCACTAAAAATATCTATGGGGAAAGATATTCGGGAAGAAATAGTTATAGAAGGCAAATTAGATTATTCTCCCGAAAAACTACCAACAGATCAAGAAATGTATGATATGGTTGTAAATTCAAACTATGATCTTAAAACAATAGAAATGCAAATGAATGTTTCAAAAGATATGGTTGCGTTAAAGGAAACTGAGTTTTACCCAACTGTTTCTGCCTTTGCAAATTACACCTATCAAGGTGCTGGAAATACTCTTAACGCATTAAACACTGCGAATAGTTCTGCCGTTGGTTTGCAATTACAATTGAATTTGTTCAATGGTTTTGGTACTCAAGCAAGGGTTGAACAAGCAGAAATTGATGCTAAAAATTTAGCCGCTCAACAAGAGATATTGCGTCAGAATTTATTACTGCAGTCACAATCTATTCAGTTACAAATTAGGTCAGCAGAACAAAGAATTCTTGGTCAACAAAAAAATGTCGAACAAGCTCAACGTGCTTATGATATTTCGAATATCCGCTACAAATCTGGATTAGGTTCTCAAATTGAGATTTCTGATAGCGATGTTGCTTTGCGTCAAGCTCGTCTGAATAAAGCTCAAGCAATCCACGATTACAAAGTAGCTGTATCTGAATTAAGAGTTTTAATTGGAAATATTAATCCAAAGTATTTTGAATATAAAAAGTAGAAATAGAATGAATAACATTGAAGCCGTTTCACGCAAAACTAAAGAAAAAGAATTTCGAAAGCGAATGATACTCTCAGTTGCTAAAGAATTGTTTTTTGAAAATAGTTATGAAAAAACTTCAATGGAATCAATTGCACAAAAAGCTGGATTGGCAAAAGGGACACTGTATTTGTACTTTTCGAATAAAGACGAATTATATGTTTCTCTTCTCATTGAAGGACTTTCTTTACTAAAACAAATGATGGTTGATAAAGCGAATCAGTACGAACGATATGAAGATAAATTTGTTCAGGCTTTAGCTATAGCATTTTACGAATTTTCCCTGCATCAACCACAGTATTTTTCGCTAATGATGAGTTTTAATACAGGAAATTTAGCAAAAATTGATTGTATTAAAACACAAGTAACAAGTGAAATAGATCATAATCATAATGAAATAATGAGTTTCTGTGTTTCAGTTGTTCAACAAGGAATTGAAAATGGGATTTTCAACCCTGAAGAAGATCCAAAATTGGTAGTTGTCCAATTATGGTTTTCTATTACAGGAGCAATAGTAATGATAAACAAACATATCGACGAAGTAGAAACTGTTTGTGGAGTAACAAACATATATTTTATTGAATCTATAGCGAATCGATTCTTACAAAGTTTAAAAATAAGAAATTAAAAATAAGGATTTTTACATGAAAACGCAACATCTTATAGTTGTACTTCTCCTAACAATTTTAGTGGCTTGTTCGCAGAATGAAAATGCAAACACCCCTGAAGGTAAATCTAAAAAATTATCGCAGCTGCGTAGCCAAAAAGATGAAATTTCAAAGCAAATTGCATCTTTAGAAAAAGAATTAGGAACAAATGAAGCAGAAGCATTAAAAAATGCTATTGCAGTAACTATTGTTCCTGCTACTTATCAAGTTTTAGAACGATATGTAGACGTTAAAGGTGCTGTTGAGTCCCGTTCATTAATTTCTGTTTCTCCTTCAATGGGTGGAAGAGTTATACGAATGAACGTTAAACCAGGACAATCTGTATCAAAAGGTCAAGTTCTATTCGTTATTGAATCTAATATAATTGAAAAAGCATTAGAAGAATTAGAATTACAATATGATTTTTCTAAAACATTGTATGAGAAACAAAAGTCTATTTGGGAACAAAAAGCTGGTTCCGAAATTCAATATTTACAAGCAAAAAATCAAGTAGAATCTTTAGAAAAACGAATCAGTTCTACCAAAGAGCAACTTCGTCAACTAACAGTAAGAGCTCCAATTGCAGGTGTTGTCGATAGAATTACTTTAAATAATGGAGAACTTGCAATTCCAGGTGTTCCTACAATGCAGATAGTTTCTATGTCCGATATTCATGTTGCTGCAGAAGTTTCTGAAGCATATATTAATAGTGTTAATAAAGGGGATAAAGTTATACTTTCATTCCCTGAATTAGGTATCACAGACTATGTGTCGAAAATAGGTGTTCTTTCTAAGGCTGTCGATCCTTCGAAAAGAACGTTTAGAATAGAAGTACCACTTCCAAAACGACCAGAAAATATTCGCCCAAATTTACTTTGTTCTATAGCAATAAATGATAAAACCCAACCAAATGCTTTGGTTATTCCATTAAATGCAGTTCAATACGATGCAGATAAAAAGTTTGTATATACTATCGAAAACAAAGGAAAAGTTTCAATAGCTGTGAAAAAACAAGTTGCAACAGGTTTAGTAAATGGAACTTCAATAGAAATTATTGAAGGGTTGAAAGATGGAGAAAAAGTTGTCAATGCGGGTGCTCAAAATCTTTCAGATGGACAATCAATTAAATTCTAAGAAAATTAAAGTGGATATTTCTCTATGAGACAAAAATATGAGTTAAAAACATTTGGACCTACCGCTTGGGCTGTCGACAATAAAATGACAGTCTACGTGATAACCATTATGATAACAATTTTGGGGATTATGACATATATTTCTTTACCAAAAGAAAATTTTCCAGATATTGTTATTCCGACAATATTAGTTACGACAATTAATGCGGGTACTTCACCCTCAGATGTTGAAAATTTGATAACTCGACAGATTGAAAAACAAATTAAGTCAGTTGCAAATATAAAAAGAGTAACCTCGCAATCTATACAAGATGTATCGATAATTACTGTAGAATTTTCTACAGGTATCGAACCATCTTTAGCAAAACAACGTGTGAAAGATGCAGTAGATAAATCGAGAACTGATTTACCTACCGATTTAACACAAGAGCCAACTGTTATTGAAATTGACTTTTCAGAGTTTCCAATAATGAATGTCAATATAGCTGGTGATGTTTCTCTTGAACGTCTAAAAAAATACGCGGATAATCTTCAAGATAAAATCGAAGCCTTAAAAGAAATTAGAAGAGTTGACATTATCGGTGCATTAGACCGAGAAATACAAGTAAATCTAGATCCGTTCAAAATGCAATCTGCGAAACTTTCATTTAATGATATATCAAGAGCAATTGCAAATGAAAATGTGAATATTTCTGGTGGGGATTTAGTTTCTGGTGGCGTTCGTAGGAATTTACGAATTACAGGTGAGTTTACAAATCCAAAACAAATTGAAAACATCGTTGTTGGTTCTAGTGGTGGTTCAACATTCTATGTTCGTGATGTTGCTACCGTTTTAGAAACTAATAAAGAACAACAATCTTATTCACGGTTAAATGGTAAATCGGTAATTTCTTTGGCGGTCCTAAAAAAGGCAGGGGAAAATCTTATTAATGCTTCTGATAAAGTAATGGTAATTACTGCAGAATTTCAGAAGACATTACCAAATGGTG
>JBDNFX010000218.1:0-4315 GCA_041689575.1 Kapaibacterium sp. (SeqCode) | reverse complement strand
GCACACTAAATTAGTAGAAACTAAGGTTGAACAACGCGATCCATCTTTTTACAGTCATATTGGTAAAAATTATTTTTCATTTCTTTCTGAAGCTGATGGAACTTTTAACATTTGGACTGGTTTGCTTTCTGAAAATGGTTCCTTGCAAGGTGAAATAGCTCAAAGAACATTTTACAAAAATCATCCCGTTAGGAATTTGTCAGTTTCTGATGCTGGAGTTGCTATCTACTCTTGGGATGGTGAGTTATACACAGTAGATTTAGGGAAAGCTGAAGAAAAACCGGTAAAAGTTCAACTTGAAATCAATGTCGATTCTAAAGAAAATGTACAATTGTATAAAATGTATTCCAATGGTGCTTCTGAATTTGAAATATCACCAACTGAAAAAGAAGCCGCATTCATTGTTCGTGGAGATATTTTTGTAGTTTCTTTAGAACATAAAACTACAAAACGAATTACAAATACCCCTGAACAAGAACGCAATGTTTCGTTTTCACCAGATGGACGGAAACTGTTGTATTCCTCTGAACGTAACAGTTCTTGGGATATTTATACTACCACAATTGTAGATACTTCCGATAAATTCTTTTACGCTGCAAGTATTCTGAATGAAGAAGTTATACTTAACAGCCCGAAGGAAGAATTTCAGCCTTTGTTCTCCCCTGACGGAAAATTCATAGCCTATTTAGAAGAACGAGTAAAAATTAAGCTATACAATGTAGCGACAAAATCTATTGAAATGATATTAGATAGTACGCACAACTATTCGTATTCCGATGGAGATCAGTATTTTTCTTGGTCTCCGGATAGTAAATGGTTAGCAATGGAATATATTGATAAAAAAAGATGGGTTGGTGAAGTTGGTTTGGTCAATATTGAAACGAAACAAGTACATAACATTTCTCAAAGTGGATACAATGATTTTGCTCCTCGTTTTATGGGGAATGGGTCTATTTTCGTTTGGTTTTCTGACCGAAACGGTATGCGTTCTCACGGTTCTTGGGGGTCGCAATCGGATGCGTATGCTATTTTCTTAACAGATAAATCTTGGGAACAATATCAACTTTCCGAAGATGAGTATGAATTACGCAAAGATGAGTTTGATAGTAAAGATAAAAACGATGACGATGATTCCGAAGATTGGAAACAAAAGATGAAACGTAAAAAAGAACTTATTAAGAAGAAAAAATTTGTCAATTTAGTTCCAAATTTTGAGAATATTGACCAACGATTTGCACGATTAACGCAATTTTCCTCTTATTTGGGCGATGCAGTTTTGACAGATAATGCGGAAAAAATGTTTTATCTTGCCAAATTTGAAGAAGGGTACGATCTTTGGGTTTCAAACTTTAAAAAGGGAGAAAACAAATTACTTGCAAAGTTAAAAACTACTGGAGGTTCGTTGAAATTATCTTCGGATAATAAAACTATTTTTGTTTTGGCAAATGGTCAAATTCAATCGGTAAATGTTGAAAATGGAACTACAAAACAACATTCTTTTAAAGCAGAAGTACATTTGAAACCTGCGAAGGAACGTGAATATATTTTTGATCATGTTTGGCGACAAACGTTGAAAAAATTCTACCTTGCTTCTATGCACGGAGTAGATTGGAGTTTTTACAAAAAGGAATATCAAAAATTTCTTCCAGATGTTGTTACGACATACGATTTTTCAATTCTCCTTTCTGAAATGTTAGGTGAATTAAATGCGTCGCATACTGGGTGTAACTATCGCCCTTCTTCAGACCCTGAAATAAGTGATGTAACAGCATCGTTAGGGTGCTTTTATGATGAAAAACACACTGGTGATGGCTATAAAATTTCGGAAGTTGTAAATGGTTCTCCTTTTGATATTTATTCTAAAGAAGTTAAAGCAGGCGACATTATAACCCATATAGATGGTGAATTACTGTCGGCTAATATTGACATTGCTTCGTTGTTAAATAAAAAGACAGGAAAAAGAACAACAATTTCCTACTCGCAAAAAGGAACAAAAAAACAAGCAACTATTCAGCCTATTTCCTTAGGAGAGTTTTCGCAATTGTTATACCAACGTTGGATACGTAATTGTGAAAAAACAACATTAGCACTATCGAACAATACCGTTGGATATGTTCATGTCCGTGGTATGAACGATGGTTCATTCCGGGAAACATTTGAACGTGCCTTAGGTCGCCATGCGGACAAACAATCCTTAATTGTGGATACTCGGTTTAATGGTGGTGGGTGGTTACACGATGATTTGGCAACGTTCTTATCTGGTAAGCAATACGTTACATTAGTTCCACGTGGTCAGCAAATTGGTTCGGAGCCTCAAAACAAATGGCAAAGAAAATCTGTTGTGTTAATGTCGGAAAGTAATTATTCCGATGCACATTTTTTCCCGTATACCTATAAAGCCTTAGGAATTGGAACTTTAATTGGAATGCCTGTTCCCGGTACAGCAACCGCTGTTTGGTGGGAAACCTTGCAAAACCCTGAACTTGTGTTTGGTATTCCACAAATTGGAGTTGTTGGTACAGATGGAAAGTATTTAGAAAATCAAGAATTAGTACCTGATATTGAAGTTCAAATTAGTCCTGAACATGCAGCCGCAGGAAAAGATACTCAATTAGAACGAGCTATTGAAGAATTATTGAAAAAGTAAAAGTGGTTACTTAATTGGGTTTTTCCATTGAACATCTTCTACATTGTTTTTTAAATTTACGTATCGAGCAACGGTAAAAAGATAATCGGAAAGCCTGTTTAAAAACGGTATAACTAAAATCCCAATATCTTCTTGTTCCGAAAGAAAAACAGCTAAACGCTCTGCACGTCGGCAAACTGTTCTTGCAAAGTGTAAGTAGGCTGCTGCTTTAGTTCCACCGGGTAAAATGAAATTTTTCAGTGGTTCAAGTTCTGTATCATATTGGTCGATATATTGTTCTAACCATAGAATATGCGACAATTCGATTCGAGGGATAGCATACGTTGGTGGTGGTTCTATAGGCGTCGCTAAATCGGCACCAACGGTAAATAACAATGAAGATAATTCTAAGAGTGTTCCCCTTACTGAAGAAGGAATTTGTTCTTCTGCAAGTGCTAAACCTATGCTTGAGTTTAACTCGTCTACGGTACCGTATGTTTCTATTCGGAGTGAATGTTTCGAAACTCTCGTACCCCCGAAAAGTGATGTTTTTCCTTCTTCACCAGTTTTTGTATATATCTTAAATGCCATCGTTTATACCTTTTATATTATAATGGAATATAGACGTTCGAAAGGTAAAGAAAATATAAACACGAAATATTTTGTATGTTTGTACATTGTATGTAATATATATCAATTTCTAAAATCTTTAAAGGAGCATTGCTCATGAAATTTCAAAAACGAATTCTTGCTAGTTTAGTATTAGCAAGTGCTGTATTCTTCGTAAGTTGCGAGGAAAACTCTGTTATCGATCCAAACCCAACTGGTCCAATTCCAATGGCACCAACGGGTGTACAAGTTTCAACAAGAAGCAATACTTCAATTGCTGTTCGTTGGACAAAAGCAACTGGTGATACTGTTGTTGCAACTGGTTATGAAGTAATTGCTCAAGCTGGTCCTACTGCTACTCCCATTACTAGACCAGCTGCTGTTGGTGATTCTTTAGAGTTTGTATTTACTGGCTTAACTGAAGGCGTTGTATACGATTTTACAGTAAAAGCCTTATCAGGAACGAGAACTTCTGCTGCATCAGCGAAAGTATTATGGGCACCTGCTAAAAGAACTACTATGTCAGCTAGAATGTATGTTTCTTCTTCTTCATTAGGTAGTGGTTTGAATTTAGCAACTGGTGAAAGTTTCACTATTGCTGATGGTGACAAATGGGATATTTGTTTAGATGATAAAGATAACAATCTCCTTGTAGGATCTCCTGGAGTTTCAGGATACGTTAACAATAGTTTCCAATTCCCTAATGGTAAAGATGCCAAAATTGTACGTATACGTAACATTACAAAACGTGCAACTTCTTTAAATGACATTTGGGAAACTTCAAGTTTAGGTAACGCTTCAGATACTTCTACTTTTAAAGAACGATTGTTTAACCTTGGTAATATTGCTGCTTCTGATGGTGGATTAGGATTCGTAGTTGCAACATTTACAATTCCTACTACTCCAAACTATGCAAAAGTATTAGTTAAATCAGATGGTGTTAATTTTGTAAAAGGAACTGGTACTGGAAGATACATCGACGTTGAAGTATCGTACCAATCAGCAGCAAACACTCCGTATGCCCTTACAAAACTTATGAATGTTGGTGGAGAACGCACTACTTCAAATACTATCCGTACT
>JBDNFX010000217.1:0-2785 GCA_041689575.1 Kapaibacterium sp. (SeqCode) | reverse complement strand
AGATAGATTGAAGATAAAAGAAACATTTTTTGACGATGCAGTTAAAATATTAGAACCAACAGTTTTTAGAGATTCACGTGGTTTTTTTATGGAGGCTTACCGCGAAGATACGTTACGGAATTTAGGCATTCCTTCGAATTTTATTCAAGACAATTTGTCTGGTTCTGTAAAAGGCGTCATTCGAGGACTTCATTTTCAGTGGTCTCCACAAATGAGTAAGTTAATGCGGGTAAATGTTGGAACCGCATTTTTAGTAGCAGTAGATATTCGAATTGGATCGCCAACTTTTGGAAAATGGATTGGTATTGAAGCTTCCTCAGATAACAAATTACAACTTTTCGCACCTGCTTCTTTTGCAAGAGGATTTTGTGTGCTTTCCGAATATGCAGAAATTCATTATAAATGTACAGCTATCTATAATCAACCGTGTGAATCGGGAATTCTCTTTTCTGATACTTCAATTGGTATAAAGTGGCCAATAAAGAATCCTATAGTTTCTGACAAAGATGCTATAGCACAAACACTACAAGAATGGGTTGCAAAACCCGAATCTAAAAATTTTCTCTATTAAATTAATTGAAATTAGTACTTTTGTAATATACTATGATTGCTTCTCTATATAACAAGAACGAAAGAGCGTAATAATGCAAGAATTAAATACACCATCTTCAGAACAAAACTTGGATTCAGATACTTCAAATTCTAAGTTGGATCAACAAAATAAATTGGTTCTCTTGAACCTTGGTTGTGGAACCGATATTCGTGAAGAATTTATCAATATTGATTTGATACCTGCAAACGAAAATGTTACTTATGGTGACATTACCGAATTAGAATATGAGGAAGAATCTGTTGATGGGATACTTGCATTACATATTCTTCAATGTTTCCCATTGCAAGAAGTAGAACTAGTTATTTCTGAATTGTATTCAATTCTAAAAGATGGTTCTGAACTTGTTGTTAGTGTTCCTTCAATTAGTTTAGCAGCAGAAGAATTTTCTTTTGAAAATTGGAGTGCTACTAAATTTAACAACTTTATTTTTGGTGAACAAACTAATGAAGGTAATTTTTACCTTTCTTCCTACGATGTTCAAACCCTTAGAAATTGTTTTGAAGGTACTCCCTTTATCATTCTATCAATTGAAGAAGACCTTACAGAACTTTCTATTATTCTTCGTGCTATTAAGCCCGTCAAAGAACCTTCTTCAAAGATAAAACTGTATATTGAAGATTCTGAAGATGACGATATCCCCTACGACGACTCTACGTTTGAAAGTAATTGGGACGAAGAAGATTTTGATGAAGATGATATAGATCAACTTGAAGACATTAATGATAGTGAAATCATTGTCGATGAAAATTATGAGCGTGAAATTGAAGCTGAAATTGAATTGTTTAAACAGCAAATAAACGAAATTGAAGAAGAGTTTTCAGAGATTATTCGAATAGACAATGAAGATGAAATCCTATATGGAAATGAAATTAATTCTGATGATGAAGATGACTTTAATGACGATATTGAAATTATTCAAGCAATCAATGACGAAATAGATCTTGATATTGATTTCGATTTCGATGAAGAGCTTGATGAAGAAGAAACTGTAGTAACTGAAGAATTGAATGAAGACCCAAATACATTTCCTATAGATTTTGAGCCCAAAATCCCTTCAAAAGAACCTGAAGAATTTGACGAAGACGATATTGAATTAGATTTAGAAGATTTGATTGGAGAAGAAATAGAATTTGACGTAGACGAGGAGATAGACATAGATGACAACTTATCAGATGATTTTGAAATTGAGATTTTAGATATTGATACTGAATTCGAAGAAGAATTTGATGAAGAAAATGAAGAAAATGAAGAAGTAGAAGATTCTATGTCCGATGAAGAATATTCTAAAGTTTTAGCCGGAATTTCAATTCCATCGAGTAGTTCTGATTTGTCCTTAGAAATACCAATTTCTCAAGAAAATGCAGAAGATGAGATATCCTTCCCAATTGACGGTGTTTTCTCAGAAACTAAATCTGATGAAGAAAGCATTTTTGAAGATTTTCCTTCCTTGGAAGAAGATAGTTCTACTCCTTTGGAAGATTCAAATACTTTTCAAACTCCAACGGATGTAATTTCTTCAGATATTTCTGAAACTGAAGAAGAACTTGACGTTGAACTAGGTTTTCTTTTAGATCAATCAATTGTAGAAGACGATACCAATAAAATCGATTTTGCTTTCCCTTCATCAATTGAACCAGAAGAAACTAAAATTCCAGAAAAACAATTGAACATTTTTTGGGATGGTTCACAATTCACCTACCATTCTTTAGCATTAATAAACAGAGAACATTGTTATAATATACTTCGTTCTGGAGTTGCTGATGTAACTATATTACCATACGAAGAAGATACCTTTGAACCAGAAGGTGAAAAATTTGAATTACTAAAAAGTGCAGATATTCGGTACAAACAAGAATGGAATGCTACTTCAAACGGACTTCCGAATGTTTTGATTCGCCATACGTGGCCACCTAAAACAGATGCGCCTACGAATACTAAATGGATTATTATACAACCTTGGGAATTTTCAGAAATCAGAACTGATTTTGTTGATATATTCCAACGAGCAGATGAAGTTTGGGTACCTTCTCATTTTGTTCGAAATGTTTATGTAAAAGCAGGAATTTCACCAGATAAAGTGCAAGTAATTCCAAATGGTATAAACCCTAAATTGTTTTCTCCTTTAGGGGAATTATATCCCTTAGACACTCAAAAACAATGTAAATTCTTATT
>JBDNFX010000216.1:0-4837 GCA_041689575.1 Kapaibacterium sp. (SeqCode) | reverse complement strand
TATCGTTAAAGGCTTTTCCATCGCCATGTGAAAAAATGAAACGCTGCCCAAAATGTATTTTTTCAAGATCATTCCAATAGAGTGGAATTTGAAGTTCTTTTTCGAAAAAATTTTGATGACCAAAATCGTGGTTCCCAATTATATAATGAATTTCAACGCCGTTTTCACGTGCTTTTTTCAGAGCCGCAAGTACTTGATAAAATTCATTTGGGATAACAGTGTTGTATTCAAACCAATAGTCGAACAAATCGCCAACTATATATAAAATTGCTTCAGAATTTTCTAATTTTTGTAATAATTCAACGAACAACTTTTCTCGGAAACGTCCACTTTCTTTGGTACCTATTCCAAAATGAATATCCGAAATACAAACAACCATTTCATTTTCCATAATAGAAGAAAGTAAAAATACAATCCTATGAATGGCTAATATAAGCCAATTTTTCCGTATAAAAAAATGATTTACCTTGAAAAGAAAAATAGTAGTATTTTTAAAGAAAGAAAGGATAGTAATTCTTTACTTCTATAAAATTATTGGGAAGGTTTAGAGTGAAGTAATTGAGATGTGGTATAAACTTTAAAAACCGTTGTAAACAACGGTTTTTAGAGTTTTGGCGGGATCGACGAGGCTCGAACTCGCGACCTCCTGCGTGACAGGCAGGCATTCTAACCAAACTGAACTACGATCCCTTTAATTTCCTATCTGCGACGTTAGGAATACAAAAATACAACTATTTTCTGAAAGTGCAAAATATTATTTACGTTCTTGTAAAAGTTTTTGAAATAGTTTTAAAAGTTCTATCTTAGAAATCGTCCCTTTGTCACCTTCACCATGGGCTCGTAAGCTGAAAGAATTTGTTTCAACTTCCCTTGCTCCAATAACAACTGAAAAAGGAATTTTCTTCTGTCCGCTTTCAGCAATCTTACGATTTACCTTTTCGGATCTGGTGTCGCAATGAACTCTAAACCCACTATCGAACAACTCTTGAGTAAAAGCCTCAGCATATTCATATTGCGCTTGACCAATAGGAAGCACTGCAATTTGTACTGGAGCTATCCAAAACGGAAAATTGCCAGTGTAATGTTCTATGAGTATAGAAATAAAACGTTCCAATGAACCAAAAGGTGCGCGGTGAATTATCACAGGACGATGTTTTGCATTGTCTTCGCCTTGGTATTCCAATTGAAATCTTTCTGGCATTACATAATCAACCTGTACAGTTCCTAATTGCCATTTACGCCCAATTGCATCTTTCACAATAAAGTCAATTTTAGGACCGTAGAAAGAAGCTTCACCTTCACCTATAAAGTAATCTAACTCCATTTCATCTGCAACTTCTTTTATTTCACGTTGCGATCGTTCCCATAATTCAATTTCTCCACCATATTTTGCGGAATTGTCATCTCTAAACGATAATCTTGTTGATACTTCCATCCCAAATGTTTCAAAGACAAACTGAGTAAGTTTAACAGTATTTTTCAGTTCGTCCTTTAATTGAGAATCAGTACAGTAAATATGTGCGTCATCTTGAGTAAAACCTCGAACTCTCGACAGTCCATTCAACTCACCAGATTGTTCATACCGATACACTGTTCCAAATTCAGCCAAACGAACAGGCAAATCTCTATAACTTCTTGGTTTAGAAGAATATACCATGTGATGATGAGGACAGTTCATTGGCTTCAACATATATTCTTCGTCTTCAACTGTAATTGGATCGAATTGCGATTCAGAATAATATGGATAATGACCTGAAGTTTTGTATAATTCTAAATTCCCAATATGAGGAGTAATTACTTCTTGGTACCCTCTTTTAATTTGTTCATTTCGTAAGAAATTTTCTAAAGTTCTACGTAAAACAGTACCATTTGGTAGCCAAATTGGCAATCCACCACCAACTAACGGAGTAATTAAGTATAATTCTAAATCTTTTCCAAGTTTACGGTGATCTCGTTTTTCAGCTTCTTCTCGTAAACGGATAAACTCATCGAGCATATCTTTTTTAGGAAAAGAAACACCATATATCCTTGTTAGTTGTTTCCTTGTCACATCACCTCTCCAATATGCCCCTGCAATAGAAAGGATTTTAGGATATTTAATCATTCCAGTGGAAGGTACGTGAGTCCCTCGGCAGAGATCTGTAAAGTTTCCTTGAGTGTACATTGTGATTTCAGAATCTTTTAACCCATCAAGTAATTCTAATTTATATTCGTCACCTTTTTCGGTAAAAAAAGCAAATGCTTCGTCCCAAGTAACTTCTTTTCGAACAAAAGTAGAATTCTGCTTTACTAATTCTTTCATTTTCTGTTCAATTTTAGGAATATCTTCTGTAGTGATTTTTATTCCTTCAGGAACATCAACATCATAGTAAAACCCTTGTTCAATTGGAGGTCCAATACCAAACTTTGTTCCTACATATAATAATTCTAATGCTTCTGCTAATAAATGGGCAGAAGAATGCCAATAGATTTCTTTCCCTTGGGTATCTGAAAAGGTTACTATTCGAATCGTTGAATCAGAATTTATTGGGCGAGACAAATCATACGGTTTGTCATTTACAAATATTCCTACAGCATTTCGAGCTAAACCCTCTGAAATAGTAGTTGCTATGGCAAAACCATTTACGCCTTCTTCAAATTTTTTTTGTGAACTATCGGGGAAAGTAATTGTTATCATTATTTAGTTTTAGTAGAAAGTAATTTTCGTTGTTTTAAAAGTTCCAAACCATCATAAATAGTTTGAATTGGTACTTCGACATCGAACCCAGTCATTGGTACTGACGAATTTCGTTGACTAAGTAATAAAAGCAGTTTATCAAAAAGTTCTTGAGATTCTTCGAACCTATCCAAATATAGTAGAGCATACGCTTTTAAATGTTTAGCATATATTTGTGTTGGAGCAGATTCTAATGATTTTTCAGCGTATTGAACTGCATCAGAAAAACGTTTACTATTCCCACAAATTTGAGCCATTGCTGCATTTGCAGAAGCTGAAACTGACGGAGAAAGTGACCCAAGTGACAACGAAAAGTGTAGAGCGTCTTCTGCTTCTTTCCAAAGACTCATTTGTGCTAAGGTTTGACCCAATTGAAACCACGCATACGAATTCTGAGGTTCTTCCTGAACGTGTTGCAACAATAAAGTATAATTTCTTTTAATTTTCTGCTGCATAATTTCGGGAACTTGGTCGTACCCAAAATGTACTATTTCAAATTGTGAATGAACCAAGGTTTTACCAGCTTTAAATAACGCAGGAGTTATTTGTTCGTGTACTCTTCCAGAAAATTTTACTGTTGGGAAACCTAAATTTTTGAAAATACGAGGATACCCACCTTTGTGGGTTTCTGTCCCTGTAGAACCTATATGGCGGTGTTTGCTAACAATTGTGCAGACTATTCCACCTACTGATTCATTTTGAGATTCTAAAAAGGAGCGAATGTTGTTTTTAGAGGTTTCAGCAATAGTTTCGTCGGCATCTAAGTATAAAATCCATTTTCCGGTGCAATGTTTTAATGCTTCATTCCTTGCCGCTGCAAAATCTTGAATCCAAGGAAAGTGATATATTTTTGCACCAAAAGATTGAGCAATTGAGACCGTAGAATCTGTAGAGCCAGTGTCAACAATGATAATTTCATCAACTAAACCATCAACAGACTGCAAGCACGAGGGTAAACGTGCTTCTTCATCCTTGACAATCATTGACAATGAAAGAAGTTTATTCATAGAGCTTGGAAGTACTTCGTATCATACTTTTAAAGCACGAATTGTGGAAACTAACGAGGTAATTTCAAGAGCAGTTTTCGCTGCATCTGCGCCTTTATTCCCAGCTTTAGTTCCAGAACGTTCAATTGCTTGTTCAATAGTTTCTGTCGTAACGACACCAAAAACAACCGGGATACCAGTTTCAAGAGAAACTGAAGCAATTCCGGAAGCTGCTTGATTTGCTACGTAATCGTAATGAGTCGTTGCACCACGAATAACACAACCTAAACAAATAACAACATCAACTGTTTTTGTCAGTGCAAGTTCTTTAGCAATAAAGGGTAATTCAAACGAACCAGGGCAATATGCTATAGTAATAGCATCATCGGATACACCGTGACGACTTAGAACATCAATTGCTCCATCGAGTAATTGATTTGTTATAAATTCATTCCAACGTGAAACAACAATTCCAACTCTCAACGATTGAGAAGTATGGAAAACACCTTCTAAGAGTAATGCCATAATTATTTACTTTCTTTTCAGCAAATATACAAAAACTTTTTGAGAGCAATTAAAATGAGGTCTTTTATTTATAGGAGTTTTCCTAACCGATTTACATTTTCGGTATTGTTGTATAGCAACGATCGATAAAGATTGTTTTTCCAATTCTGTAATTGTGTACTACCTTCGATGGAATCTAATTGGATTATTGCTTCTGAAAAAAGGAAGGTTTCTTTGTCGATTAGTGATGTTTTCTTTAAAATGAGTTCTTTATCTTCAGCGGCTAATTCAATAGGAGTTGATGTAATAGAATAGGTTTTTTGCTCAGGCACTGGAACAGAAACACTGTTTTGAAGTGGGATACGAATTTCAACGGTGGTTCCTTGGTCTTTTTCGGACAAAAGTGAAATTGTCCCTTTCAGAAACTCAATAGCTTTTTTACAGAAAGTTAGACCAATTCCTGCAGAATTGTTATGTAAAGCAAGAGGATCAAATTGAAAATATTTAATAAATACTAAGCTACTATGTTCAGGTGCGACTCCCACTCCCGAATCGGTAATAGTTATAATTAACTCGTTTGTAGTAGTAGAAATTGAAATTAGAATATTCTCTTTTTCAGGTGAAAATTTAC
>JBDNFX010000215.1:0-11490 GCA_041689575.1 Kapaibacterium sp. (SeqCode) | reverse complement strand
GCAAATTCTAAAAAGTTAAATGAATATTTTAACTACTATGAAAAACTAATGATGTCAATATATCCATTTTTAGAGCCTGGTAAATTCTGCGCTTTAGTTGTTGGTGATAAATATATTGATGGAGAAACAATTCCTTTAAGTTTGCAAATTATGCAGCTTACAAAAAAAGTTGGCCTACACTTAAAATCTGCATATAAAAAGCATTATGATACCGAAATTGAATTGAAAAATGAGTTTGTTCAATGGAGAGAAATAGGAATCGAACAAGGAAATGAAGCTTTAAAATATGATTACATCTTTGTATTCCAAAAGCCTATTTATGCCTTAAGTTTCTAAGAAACATTTCAATCTAAGTAATACTCTGTTATGTTTGTCGTTTACTACGATAATTCACAACAGAGTTTTTTATTTCTATGAATCATTTACATATATACAACGGAATAATCCATCGATTGAAAAAAGTGAGAAGCAAAGAAAATCTTTTCTCCTTTTTCACATATACATCGTATGTTTTATCCATTTCAGTATTACTTCTTACAATTGGAATTGGTATTGAAGCCTTTTTTCAAGGTAATTCTTCATTTAGAACAGTACTTTTTTACAGCTTAGTAAGTTTGGTACTGTCAACAGTACTTGTAACAGGGTTTTTGTTTATTCGTTCATTGTTTGAACGAGCAAATTCTCAATATTTAGAAAAAGTATCTTTAAGAGTTGGAAATCACTTTACTCAAATAGTTGATTCTCTTTGTAACATAGTTCAACTTTATTCAGTAATTGACCCAGTAAACCAACAACCATTAGTAATTTCACAATTAGAAGTAGTTCATACTTCAACAATGAATTTAGACTTTACTGAAGTAATGGAAAAAAGACCTTTTAAACGTTCAATGCTATTCTTGCTTCTTACTATTGTAACTACGGGAATTTTATGGACTACGGGTTCAGGGTTTATGTTCCCTTCAAGCCAAAGAGTAGTTAATTACTCCACATCGTATTTACCACCAGCCCCTTTTCAATTAAAAGTTCTTCCTGAATTTCAAAATATTTCTCGTGGCGAAAAAGCTTCAATATATGTAAAAACAATAGGTGAAAAACCATCAAATGTTTTTCTGTTCATCAAAGATGATGAAGAAAAAGAATTTACTAAAATAGAAGTATCTTTAGATTCGGCTGGAAACTTTCAATACGATGTTCCAAGTTTTAAAAAATCTTTAGAATTTTATGCAGAAGCTCCTTGGCTTGTAGAAAAAGTTCGCAGTAATGTGGGTAGAATTACTATAATTGACCGACCAATTATACTTTCTTTGAATGGTGTAGCAGTTCCTCCATCGTATAGTAAAATGCAATCAGTCGAGTTTTCAACACAATCTCCTACATTTACCACGTTAAAAGGTTCGAATATTTCATTTACGATTTCCTCGAATAAACAGTTAAAGTCATCAAAAGTAATTTTTGTTTCTCGAGAAAATATTAAGGATACAATTCAAAAGAATATGAATATATCGGGAGTAAAGGCACAACTTTCTACCCGATTATTTAATTCTTGCGAATATTATATTGAGATTACAGATGTAGATGGTTTAACAAATGTTGAAAAACCAACAGGTTCTATTACTTTGTTAACCGATGGGCATCCTACTATTTCGATGATTGAGCCTGCGAACAATGTTACTATAAATGAACAAGGGATATTGCCAATTCAAGTAACAATAAATGATGATTTTGGATTTTCTAAGTTGTTGTTACATTATAGATTAGCTAATTCAAGATATGCTCAACCTTCAGAAAAATTTCAATCAAAAAAAATTGAAATTCGAACGAATGAACTATTTACAACAGTGCCGTATGTTTGGAATCTTCAAGACTTAGGATTTACAATTGAAGACCTATATGAATTTTATCTTGAAATTTTTGACAACGACAATGTCTCCGGTCCAAAATCTGCTGTTACTGCCAAAAGAATGGTAAAACTTCCATCTTTAGATGATGTACTAGCAGAAACAGATAAATCGCAAAATGATATTGAAAAACAATTGAAAGAAATTGCGAAATCCTCTGAACAAGCAAATAAAGAGATGGAAAACATTAAGCGTGAAATGCGTAAGCAACAATCTCCAACTTGGAAAGAAAAAAAGACACTCGACGATTTGCAAAAGAAACAACAAGCTGCACAAGAAAAGTTAAATCAAATACAGGAGCAGTTGCAAGATGTTACCGAACAACTTAATTCGAACAAATTGCTTTCCCCTGAAACATTAGAAAAGTATCAAGAACTTCAAAAGCTATTAAAAGAAGTTAAAAGCCCGGAACTACAAGCGGCACTCGAGCGGATGCAAAAGCAAATGGAGCAAATGAATCCAAATGATATGCAAAAAGCAATGGAACAATATCAGTTAAAAGAAGAAGAATTCAAAAAAAGTATTGAACGTACTATGAAACTACTTCAACGTATGAAAGCTGAACAAAAAGCGGACGCACTTTCTAAAAAAGCTGAAGATCTGAAAAACAGACAAGAACAACTTCAAAAACAATCCGAAAACACAAATTCCAAAAACGAACAACAGCGTCAAGATCTTGCAAAAGAACAATCAAATCTCCAAAAGGAATTCGAAGATCTTGCAAAAGAACTGAAAGATCTTGAAAACTTAATGAAGGAAATTGGCTCAAATATGCCAATGGAAGAAATGAACAAGGCTCAAGATGCCCTACAAGAAAAGCAAACCTCAGAACAAATGAAGCAGTCCGAAAAATCACTTGAAAAAGGTGATATGAATTCTGCGAAACAACAACAACAACAGGCTTCGCAAAATTTGCAACAATTTTCGCAACAAATGAAAAACTTACGTAAGCAAATGCAGAAAAATGTTTCTAAAGAAGCCCAAAAACAAATGCAGAAGTCTATTAGTGATATGCTCTCTCTTTCGCAACAACAAGAAAAAATAAAAGAACAAACAGAAAGATTAGATCCCAATTCTTCACAATTCAAGGAATTGCAACAAAAACAATCGCAACTCCAAGATGCTTTGCAAAACACTGCAAACCAATTGATGCAACTTTCTCAAAAATCTATGTCAGTTACTCCCGAAATGGGGAAAGAAATTGGTAATGCACTTAGCCAAATGCAACAAGCTCAAGATGCAATGGATAATCGTGCTAACCAACAAGCTTCTCAGAAACAAGGTCAGGCAATGGCTTCTATGAACAAAGCAGCCACACAAATGCAAGATGCTTTGGGGCAAATGCAAGGCAAAGGTAAGGGCAAAGGGAAAGGTCAAGGGGGAGAAGGTGAAGGTGAAGGACAAGGAGAAGGCCAGGGTGGTAGCTTTATGGACAAACTTCGTCAAGCTGCTGGGCAACAACAATCAATTAATCAGCAAATGCAACAAATGGGTGCCGGTGGCAACCAAGGTTCTATGTCGCAACAAGATCAAGCTAGCATGCAAAAGCTCGCTGCTCAACAAGGTAAATTACAGAAATCTATTGAAGATTTAGCAAAAGAACAAAAGGAAGCATATTCTGGAAAACGAAAAGCTTTGGGAGACTTAGAAAAAATCTCTGAAGAGTTAAAGGAAATTGTTAGGTCCATGCAACAAGGTGATATTTCTGAAGAAACTCGTAAAAGACAAGAACGAATTCTATCTCGTCTCTTAGATGCTACTAAATCGATGAATGAACGAGATTTTGACCCAAAACGTGAAGCTCAAGGTGGAAAAGATATTTTAGGAATGAAACCAGGACCATTGCAGGGTTTAACTACGCAACAACGAGAACAATCGTTAAAAGATATGTTAGAATCTTTGAAACTTCAATACACAAAAGAATATGAAATACTCATAAAACAATATTTCGAAACTATGCAATTACAACCAAACCAATAATCCAAAAAAAAATTATGAATATCACATCATCATCGGTAGCAATTATCACTGGAGCATCTTCTGGTATTGGAAAATCACTCGCAATTCAACTTTCTAAAAAAGGTGTTACAGTCGTATTAGTTGCACGTAGAACAGAAAAATTAGAAGAATTAGCTGCTTCAATAAAAGAAAATAACGGCAAAGCACTTGCAATTACAGCAGATGTTTCTATAAAAAATGAAGCTGAAATGGTAGTCAAAAAAACTCTTGATACTTTTGGTACTGTCGATATTCTAATCAACAATGCAGGTCGAGGAAATAGAGCCTCTGTTGAAGACACTACACCTGAAATGTTAGAATCTATTTTTGGAGTGAATGTCTATTCGTTGTGGTATATGACTGCTGCAGTATTACCAACAATGAAGGCTAACCGTCGTGGGCATATTATGAATGTTGCCTCCGTAGCAGGGAAAACAGGATACCCTTTCAATAGTGCTTATGTAGCTGCAAAACATGCGTGCGTAGGCTTTACTTCCTCACTTCGTACAGAATTAGTTTCTACAGGGGTTGAAGCTACTGTCGTTTGTCCAGCTGGTGTTTCTACGGAATGGGCTACCGTTACCGATGGTGGACCTATTTCTGAAATTTTCTTTGGAGGAATTACTCGTGCAAAACAAATTGCCGAAGAACGTGGTGTAGGTTTACCACCACTTACTGGAATGCTTACTCCTGATGTTGTAGCAGAAATAATGATTAAAGGAATTGAAGCTGGGAATATAAGTGATATTTTTACTCACGAAGGTTCACACGAGCAATCAGTTCAATTAGCAAAAGATCGCACTTCCTACGAAGAAAAATTATTCCCTCTATACCTTGGAATGCAGGAAACTTATTATAAGTAGCTAAAAAAATCCCTCAATGAGGGATTTTTTTATTGAAGTTCTTTCCACCATTGGGTGCTTTGGAACGTAGAATCTAACGATACTTTTTGTCCTATTAACGGAGTTATAAGTGGTAGCTTCTCTTTCGCCGCTGCTACGGATAATCGCTCAATGGGTTCTTTCCAAGAATGCAGGGCTAGTGAAAACTTACCCCAGTGAACAGGTAATAGCTGTTTTGTTTGCAAATCCTTTCCTGCTTGAACAACTTCTTCGGGTGCCATGTGGATATATTTCCAATTCTTGTTGTATTGACCACATTCTAGCATTGCCAAATCAAAAGGTCCGTACTTCTGTCCTGTTTCTTTGAAATGTTTATCATATCCAGAATCCCCACCTAAATACAGATTTTTCGTTGGTGTTTTCAATACAAACGAAGTCCAAAGCGATTTGTTTCTCGAAAAAAGTCTTCCTGAAAAATGCCTTGTCGGCATTAAAGTAATTGAAAATCCTTCAGTCAAAGGAATAGTTTCGTACCAATTTTTTTCTATTATCGTTTCAGGATTGTAACCCCACATTTCTAAATGAATGCGAACACCCATACCAGTAACGACAGTCGATACTTTTGCACGTAGTTTAAGGAGTGTCTCGTAATCTAAATGATCCCAATGGTCGTGAGTTATAAGCAAATAATCGATATTTGGAAAATCATCTACAGAATAAACCTCGGAACCTTTATAACTATTTGTAGTAAACGATACTGGCGATGCTGCACCACTAAAAACTGGATCTATCAAAAATCGTTTACCATCTATTTGAAGAAAATACGAAGAATGTCCAAACCAAACTAGAACATTTTCTGAAAGTGGAATTGATTTTAAATCTGTTTTTACTGAGGGTAAGGTTTCTTTTGGTTCTGAATTTTCATTCTTATTAAAAAAGAAGTTCCAGAAAACTGTTACCATCGAATCATCGCCAGTCATACTTGGAGTATTTGACTGATTTTGAAATTCTCCATCGTAAAAGTTGTTGTGTTCTGAAAACTGAGTTTTTATTTCAGAATTAGGTGTCTTCCCAAATTTTTCGTGGTTTAGAAAAACAAAAAAAGCACTAAATACAAGAAGTAGAAAACCAACCGAAATGTATAATGTCATACAGTATTTGAATTTTAAAAATGTATAATCCATTTTAGTAGTTTAAAGTGTACCTATAGTAGTTTTTGAATTATCTTTAGTGCAAAGGAAAATCACTTTATCTTTAATTGAAGTAATAAACAACCATACAATTCGTGTATGGTGCAGTCTACATTTTATAATACCAAATAATATCATAATTATGTCTCAATCCGATATAGTGCTTACTATTCGTCAAGAGCTGGGGTCTATTATAGATCCAGATTTTAATCAAACATTTGACGAACTCCAAGCTATTCATACTTTAGAAGTAAAACAAGAAACTTCTGTTGAATTGTATTTAGAATTTATACCTCCTTTACATTATGTTGCAAAAGATTTCGACGACAAATGTAAAGAAATTATAAAAAAGCATTTACCAGAAGCAGAAATTTATATATACGTTCGTGAAAAAGAATTACCACCGAACCCTGTATTACCGGGTGTTCAAAACCTCATTGCGGTAGCTTCTGTAAAAGGTGGAGTTGGTAAATCGACTGTTGCAGCGAACCTTGCAATTTCCTTAGCACACAAAGGTGCAAAGGTTGGATTATTAGATGCTGATATCTATGGACCTTCAGTCCCTACAATGTTTGGACTTGCAGGTGAACAAATGAAAGCTGAAAAAAAAGACGATGGAAAAATTTACGGATACCCATTTGAACAATATGGCGTTTCCGTTGCTTCAATTGGTTTTGTTATGGGGCGCGACCAAGCAGCAATTTTACGTGGTCCTATGTTAGCAGGGTATTTTACAACCTTGGTCGACCAAATTTACTGGGGTGATTTAGATTATCTCATTTTTGATCTTCCTCCCGGTACTGGCGATATTCAGTTGACTATGACTCAACGTATCCCTCTTTCGGGTGCAGTTATCGTTACCACACCACAAGAAATATCGCTTACTGATGTTCGAAGAAGTATTTCGATGTTCCGAAAAGTAAATGTGAATATACTTGGGATTGTTGAAAATATGAGTTATTTTATTCCCCCAGATATGCCCGAAAAGCGTTACGATATTTTCGGTTCAGGCGGTGGTCAACGAGTAGCCACTGAAGTTGGAACAAAGCTTTTAGGTCAAGTACCAATTATAATGAAAATTCGGGAAAATGCCGATGAAGGTCTGCCTTTTGTTGCCGATCCAGAATCTGGTGATGGTGCGAAATACTATACCGATATTGCGAAGAACATGGTTACTGAAGTACGGAAACAAAATAAAGAAAAAGTATCTTCACCCGGTTTGACAATTTCCCTATAAAATGAGAACGATACTACAAATCAGATCTGATATTCAAACTGCACTCGATTCAATTCGACCGTATTTGCAAGAAGACGGTGGAGATATTGAATTTGTTCAGTACGAAACCGCTTCTGGTGTTGTTGAGCTTAGGTTTTTGGGGGCTTGCAAAACCTGCCCACTATCACTAATGACCCTTCGTGGAGGAATAGAGCGGGTGTTGTTAACAACAGTAAAAGAAATAAAGCGAATAGAATCGGTAAAATAATCGAAAAAAATTTGTAGAATGTAAAAAATACCGTATATTTGTATTCCCAAAAAGAAAATTTGGGTGGTTAGCTCAGCTGGTTCAGAGCGCCTGCCTTACAAGCAGGATGTCGGGGGTTCGAATCCCTCACCGCCCACAAAAAATCACACTTGCAGAAGTGGCGGAATTGGCAGACGCGCTGGACTCAAAATCCAGTGAGCCTTAAACTCGTGCGGGTTCGACCCCCGCCTTCTGTACCAAAAATTTTAAAGAGTACTCATTCTATTGAGTACTCTTTTTTTTGTTTAGTCAGTTTACTTCCTAATTATAACGAATTATGTACGGCGGTTTGTGTTTCGTAATAGTTACAATTAGTTCGTAAAAAAAGTTAAATTGTAAATGTAAAATACGAAATTAATAAATTACAACTGTAAAATCTAATGTTAAATTATTATTACTCTGATTCTATTGAGAAATTTCTATCAAAAGAAATTGATACTATCATTGGTGAAATTTCAAGAAACGCGAGGGGGCAAATTGAAACTGAGTTGGTTGCATGGACAAATCAGATAAATATATTGAAAGAAAAACTAACTGGGTTTAAGGGTGAAATTTATTTTGAATTTAGTATACCAAGGATGGGTAAAAGAGTTGATTGTTTGTTGATTATACGAGATATAGTTTTTGTTCTTGAATTCAAAGTAGGTGCAAAAATATTTTTAACAGAAGATATAGATCAAGTTTGGGACTATGCTTTAGACCTGAAAAATTTTCACCTACCAAGTCGAGAAGTGTTTTTAGTTCCTATCCTAATTGCTACAGATGCAGAGAATCCCGAAATTGAATTAACAATAAACAGTGATAAATTGATAAAACCAATCTGTACAAATGCAGACAATATTGATACCACAATTAATAGGGTACTTGATGAGTATAGTGAAAAAATTAAAATAAATGATATAGTTCCTATTGATTATATACGTGGCGTTTATTCGCCAACTCCTACAATTATAGAAGCAGCGATAAAACTTTTCAATAATCATAATGTAGATGATATAACTAGAAATGACGCAAGTGTATATACCTTAAAATCGACTTGTGATTACATATCAGAAACAATTACTTATGCAAAAACAAAAAGTAAAAAGATTATCTGTTTTGTAACGGGTGTACCCGGAGCAGGTAAAACACTTGTTGGTCTGAAGGTAGCCACCACAAAACATCTTGATGAAGTAAAAGGTGATACAAGTGTATTCTTGTCGGGGAATAAGCCCTTAGTTGATGTACTTCAAGAAGCTTTAACTAGAGATAAAGTTTTAAATGAAAAAAATAATGGAAAAAGACTACCTAAAAAAGAAGCTAAAAGAAGTGTTAAGGCTTTTATTCAAATGATTCACCATTATAGAGATGCATATATAGTAGATAAAATAAATGCACCATATGATCACGTTGCAATTTTTGATGAAGCTCAAAGAGCTTGGAATAAAGAGCAAACAAAAAGATTTATGCATCAAAAAAAAGGCATTCCAAATTTTGATTTTTCTGAACCAGAATTTTTAATTTCTTGCTTAGATAGGCATACAGACTGGGCAGTTATTGTTTGTTTGGTTGGAGGAGGACAAGAAATAAATACGGGAGAAGGTGGAATATCTGAATGGTTGAACGCTATAATTAAACAATTTACACATTGGGAAACTAGAATTTCTGAAAACTTAAATGATTCTGAATATATGGCAAAAGAAGTTTTAAAAGAAATAGACCCAGATAATTTGGTATATAATAAAAACCTTCATTTGGCAATCTCAATGCGATCTTTTCGTGCAGAAAATCTTTCTAAATTAGTCAAAGAAATTTTAGACATTGATAATAATGCTGAAAAAACTTTTAATGAGCTAAATAAAAACTATCCCTTGTTTTTGACTAGGGATTTAAATACTGCAAAAAATTGGTTAAAAACAAAAGCAAGAGGCAGTGAAAGATACGGTATTGTAGTTTCTTCTCAAGCTTATAGATTAAAACCATTTGCAATAGATGTTAAATCTCCAATAAATCACATTTACTGGTTTCTTAATGGCAAAGAAGATGTACGTTCTTCATTTTATTTAGAAGACGTAGCAACTGAATTCCAAGTTCAAGGATTAGAACTTGACTGGGTTTGTATGGCTTGGGATGGTGACTTGCGTTTCTCAAATGAAAACTGGAAAACTTATTCTTTTAAAGGCACTAAATGGCATAACATATTAAAAGAAGAAAGGAAAAAGTATTTAATTAACTCATATCGAGTTCTCCTGACTAGAGCAAGACAAGGGTTAATAATATACATACCATCTGGAGATTCTATGGATAATACCCGTCTACCAGAATACTACGATTCAACTTTCAAATATTTGTCAGAAATTATTGGTATTACTGTTGTTTAGTCATTTTACTTCCTGATTATAACGAATTGTGTACGGCGGTTTAATGCTCGTTTTTCGGGGGTTTCGTTAGTGGCGAGTGGTTGGGTCAAACCCAAACCTCGTGGGCGTAATCGCTTGGACTCTACTCCTTTTAGGACTAAGAAATCAACGACGGCATTTGCTCTTTTTTCTGACAATATTCGGTTGAATTCTTCACCACCTATGCTGTCGGTATGTCCTTGTACTTCTAACCAAATACGTGGGTAACGGTCTAATATGTCCGCTAAACTTTCTAATACTATAAATGATGGGGAAAGAATTTCGGCACTGTTGTAGTCGAATTGAATCATTTTAGAAAAAGCTTTTCCTATAGAATCGAAGGGTGTTAGTATTCCTGTATCGTATTGCCCGTTCGCAAACAATGTATCGGTTCGTGGAGGAACTTCCAAACTTAGACGTACTTCGTGAAGACCTTCATAATTTGGTGGGCGATATGTAACAAGGTAAAAGTTTTTAAGGCTTGTGTAAATGTCCATAAAAATAGCGGAGAGATCTTTCCGAGAATACGCACGGTAGTATTTCCCACCAGTATTTTCTGCGATGTACGAAAGATTTTCATCGTAGGTATAGCCAAAACCAACAGCAAATATATTCACTCGTTTTTGTTTTGCTAAATCGTAAAGTTCTGATGCTTTTGTTTTTGAAAAATTGTCATCACCATCTGAAAAGACGATTATGACTGGGGGTAGTGAATCTACGGTTTCTCGTTGCCGGTCAAACTCTAAAATGGATTCTTTAATTGCATCGTAGAGCGTTGAATAGGACACAAAACCTGTAGAATATTTTGATTTATATTGACCGATTATCTCTTTTTTGTTATAAGAAAATGGGACTCGGAGAGAGAATTTTTTATTGAAAGTACTTATTGCAATTTGGTCAACAGATTGTTTCATTGAAACAAATAGTTCTGTAGCTTCTAAAATTGTTTCTTGAATGGAAGCCATAGAACCGCTATAATCCAAGGAGAGCATTATAGCATAAGGAACTGAATCTTTTGCTCCAAATTCACGTACGGAAAAACTATCAATTGAGATCCGTTTTTTACCTAATTTTTCCCTAACTACTGTAAAATAGGTAGGGTCAGTTTCTCTTTTGTACGGGTATGCCATTCCTGTAACTACATTGCCAACTGAATCTTTTACTCGAGCAAAAACCTTAATTTTTTCTGGGAAATCGAAGGATTCAATTTTCCAAATATCAAAGATTAACTTTGAAACATCAACGGAATCAATTGGCTTAACACTGGTGGAATAGATAGTTTTTTTACGGTCGGCGGATTCGTATTCTAAATCGAATAACGAAGGTCTTGTGGTTTTACAGCCCGTACTAACGAGAACTGATAAAAGAAGGCAGAAAAATAGGATTTGTTTCATTAAGGGTTGATTAGAGTTTAACACCAATAGTCATTCCATCACCTAGGGGTACTAATGTTGTCAAAAAACCGCTGTGAGCCTTCATAGCAAGATTAAACTCTTGAATTGAAGCAACAGTATTCGAAACATCAGTTTTAGCAATATCACCCCAAGCAAGCGTATTATCGGCAATGATAACACCACCTTTTTTTAAGAGAGGAAATGTTTGATGTAGATAATCAACATAGGCACCTTTATTAGCATCTATAAAAACAAAATCGAATAATT
>JBDNFX010000214.1:0-5917 GCA_041689575.1 Kapaibacterium sp. (SeqCode) | reverse complement strand
TTTAATGAATAGTTTGTCTCCATTTTCGTAATAACACAGAAAGAATCCTTTTGCTATAAAAAATTGATCACCTAATAACTGTCCCTCGTGTTGAATATGTTCATTCTTCTCAACGATTTTAAATTCTAAAATAGATACAAAAGAAGCCCATTCTTCTTCCGGTATAACTGTAATAGAAGAAAAGTATTTATAAATAGATTTAAGAATTGTATCAAAAGAAAAGAATTCCAAAACAGATTTTACTCCATAAACCAACACTATATAAAAAATTGAAAGCTATATTCATTTCATTGAGAATTAAGGAGCTAATCGAATTATTTGCCATTCTTTCGTATGCGGCATTAATTGAAATAATATCCTATCGTGTAAACGACTTTCTCTTCCTTGCCAAAATTCAATGTTTATTGGTTTGATTAAAAAACCACCCCAGTTATCTGGCAAAGGTAGGTCTAAATTCTTGAATTGAACGGCACTTCTTTCGTATAAAGTTTCTAAAAATTCTCGAGAGGGAATAATACTACTTTGTGGAGAAATTGAAGCACCAATCTGACTTTCTTTTGGTCGAGTTTTGAAATAAGCAAATGATTCTTCAGGAGATATTTTTGTAGCAATTCCTTGAATTCTTACTTGACGTTCAATTTCGCCCCAAAAAAATGCCATTGAACATTTTGGATTTTCAATTAATTCCTTTCCTTTTCTACTTGAATAATTTGTGAAGAATACAAATCCATCTTGAGTAATTTCTTTTAAAAGAACTATTCGGACTGAAGGAAAACCGTCAATAGTTGAAGTTGCTAATGAAAAAGCATTTGGTTCTAAAAGGTCTGCAACAATAGCTTGTTGAAACCATTTTTCAAATTGTAAAAAAGGATTCTTTTCTACATCAGTTTCAGATAACGAAGCAAGTTTATAATTTCTTCGTAAAGTTGAAATTTCTAAGGGTTTTAAATTTTTCATATAAATTGTTGTATCAATTCTATTTGATGAATATAAACTACATTTAAACCAAAATTTTTACCATCTCTTCTATAAGAATGAAAATTCCTATCGGAGACAGTACAAGATTTATCTTGCTCAATATTCTGAATATTTAAACCGCATTCTAGCATTTGCTGAAGAACATTTTCATGGACATCGAGAAAATATTTTGAATTAATTTTACAAACATACTGAGGATTAAATAAAGAACATACATCTTCTTGAACTTCGTACATTTTTTGTGAGGCTGAAGGACTTATGTATGCTAATAATGAAGCTGGTTTTGACCCAAATTCTATTGTCATTTTTTGAATAGTTTTTCCAACAATATTTTCTAAAGTACCCTTCCAACCTGAATGAACTCCTGCAATCACTTCATTTAAAGGATCAAAAATTGTTATTCCAACACAATCGGCAACTGATATACATAAAACTAATTCCTTTGATTTAGTAATTAATGCATCACCATTAATACCAATAGTTTTTTCTCTAACAATTTCAATTTTATCAGAATGAATTTGTTCAATGAATTGTAATTTCTCTCTCGAAACATTTAAAGAATTTGCAAAATCAATCTGAGCATTTCTAATTGAATCAATTGAATATTTTACACCAATTTTAGAAATAGAAAACGAGACACCACTTCGTTCATTCTGTGTTTGTGTTAAGGTTATCCCAGATTGAACAATTGTAGGGAATATCTTTGCTACTTTTACCTCTATATACATATTATAATAACTTGACAATCTAATTGTCTATTTATCATTGTTTTTAAAATCTAATCGAAATAACGTGAATCTACTTAAAATAGTACTTACCATTGTAACATTTAGTTCCATTTTCTCTTCAAATTTCATTCAATCATTTGCAAACAATTCTGATATTGAACAAACAAATAGTTTGCAGTATCAAAAAAACGATGAGAAACAGCTCTTAAATGCTATGAAAGATGAAATGAATCGATCGTTATCGAAACTTCGTTTAGCAGGAGTTGATTCATTGTATTATCTACAATATCAACTACAAACTCATACAATTTTTGAAGTAAAAGCAAGTATGGGTGGAATAGTCAAAGTAACAAAAAAACCATTTGCTACTCTTTCTGTTCAAGCAAGAGTTGGTTCTCCTCAATTAGATAATACAAACTTTTTTGATGTCAGTTTAAATTTCTTTGGTTCATCAGATGAAGAAGAAAGTTTTGAAAATAGATTAGTTCCATTTGAATTAGATTATTCTATATTTAGAAATGAATTATGGTTAGCTACCGACGTAGCATATAAACAAGCAACAGAAATATATGCTAAGAAGTTATCATTTCTTCAAAATAAAATTCGAAAAGATTCTACACCTGATTTCTATCAATTGCCGAGTATTTCCATTTCTTTACCCCTTTCAACTGCATATATAAGTTTACAAGATGAGTCTACGATAACTTTTGCAATTGCATCACTTTCTAAAAAGTTTTTAAACTATCCAGATATCGTCAATTCTCAAGTGAATTTTGAATTTATTGATAAAAGATTGTTGTTTAGTAATTCTGAAGGTAGAGAGTTTGCAAAATCGGATGTTTTATGTGGTTTTGAAGCAGTAGCAATGACCCAACGTGAAGATGGGATGTTGCTAACAAATACACATACATCTTACACTACAAACCCAAAAAAATTCCAACTGGAACAAATTGGTTCAAATAATCATCCTTTTGAAAAAGCATTAGACTCGCTTGCAAATGCTGCAGTTCTATTGAAAAAAGCAAAACCATTAGATGATTCGTATTCAGGACCTGTTATGTTTACTTCACAAGCAACAGGAGAACTTTTTGGCCAATTCTTTGCACCGAATTTGGTTCTTCAGCGTCAAGCATTATCTGACCAAGGATTTGATGCTTCCAGAAACCTTGCTTTCCAAAACAAAGTTGGTGGAAGAGTCTTTCCAACGTTTTTATCTATGTATGCTACAACTGGATCAAAAAAGTATCAAGATTCTGTAGTTGGAGCATTTCAATATGATGATCAAGGAATTCAAACACCAGAAAAAATTGAATTAGTCAAAGATGGATATTTGGTAACCTTGTTAAATGATCGAACTATAACTAAAAAAATCACACTTTCAAATGGACATCATCGTTCTGGTGGAACCGCACCCGGGATTTTGGAAATTACTTCTTCGAACACAAAAGATACTTATGAAAGTTTGAAGCTAAAAATGATAGAGTTATGTAAAAAAAGGGATTTACCATTTGGTTTAGTCGTTAAAAAGATTTTAAATCAAAACCTTTTATTTACAACTATTTATAGACTTACCGAAGGTGAATATCCTATAGCTCGTGGCGAAACGAAAGTGAATGCCATTGAGGTTTATAAAGTGTATCTTAATGGTAAAGAAGAACTAATTACTTCTCCAGAAATAAGTGGATTGGGAGTTTCTATTTTTAAAGAAATAATAGGATCATCAAACAAAACTGCAACATATAGTTACTTAGCATCTGCGGTGATATCACCATTTATAACTGGTGGATCTCAATTCTTAGCTACTACATTATACTACCCTGAAACAGTTTTAATAGAAGAAATTGAAATCAAACCTAATCAAGAAGATTTCTCTAAACCTCCAATTTTAAGTAGCCCACTCAGTATTAAATAGCACTTAAAGAATTTGGTAAAATTATTGATAGGGTAGTTTCGAATTCTTCATTTTTTGGTATACAATCTATTTGTAATTGACCTTTGTAAATTGAAGTAATAAACATGGCAATTGCTAAACCTAACCCAGCACCTTGCTGCTCATTGTTCTCTCGTTCAAATTGAGAAAATGCACCTATAAATGCAATTTGTTCTTTAGGAAATTCAATACCAATACTTTTAACAGAAATTGAATATGTGTCATTTTCTACCAAACCAAGAACTGTGATAGGTGAACCATCTTTAGAATACTTACAAGCATTGTCAACTATTTCTAGAAGTAATGACCAAAGGTGGTCTGCCTTAATATGTATATTACAAGACTGTAAATCTTCCTTCAAATCATTTAACCTATTCCATTTGCTGCATTTGTGAACAAGTATCTCATGTAATTGTGCTTGGCTTTCTTCCAAAACTGACGATTGATGTTCTGTTAGGCTACTTTCGTCATTTGCAATGACAAGAAGTCTACTGAATTCTATAAATTTATTGACAATCGTTTGCATCCTTGTTGCAGAAGAATAAATTTGAGTACCTAATTCTACAATATCTTCAGTTTCTAATAAATCAGGATTTTCTAAGAATATTTTAGAGGCACTTGTTATGCCTGTTAAAGGTGTCAATAATTCATGAGGTATAGCCATTGACAAATTCTTACGAAGGTTTGTCATATTCGATTCAGTTATTGTTTTTAACGTCTCAGATTTTGCTAATCGAGTTTCAATAGAAGCTAATAGTTCTACTCGAGAAAAAGGTTTAGTCAAATAATCATCTGCCCCTAATTCCATTCCTTGACGTAAATCAACTCGTGTAGTTTTGGCAGTAAGAAATATAAACGGAAGCATTGCGGTATGGGTTAGTTTCGTCAATTCGTCCAAAACTCCAAAACCATCTAAAATAGGCATCATTCTATCACAAACTATGAGATCTGGTAAATTCTCTATTGCTTTTTCAACTCCAATTTTACCATTTTCAGCTTGAAATACAGTGAATTTTGCTGCTTTAAGTATTTCACTTATTGTCATTCTTACGGCTATTTCATCCTCAATAACTAAGATCTTTTTCATTTATAATTTAACGATTATTTTAATTTGACTGATTTAGATTAACAGAAAGGAATATAGAAATTGTTCCTCCATCATTTGGACTATTTGCAACTTTTACTGTTGAATTTATATACTCTATACAAAAAGTAACTAATAAAAAGTTCAAACTTTTACCAGAAACATCTTCAATGATTTTAGAAGAAAAAAGTGTATTTAATAGTCTCACTTCTTCTTCTTTAAAATGAAAACTAGCATTTGATAGTTGGATGACTATAGTATTACTTTCCTGTAGAGTGAAAATTCCCATTTCAGTTTTAGTATCTATTACTTGGAGTGAGTCTAAAAAAATACTGAGTACATACAAAATTGCTCTCATTGGCACTTTTAAATAAGATTCACCAATAAAGGTTGCAGAATTTTTAATTTTAAAATCAAATCTTTTTAAAAGGATACTTTCAATTTGTTTTAAGAATTCTTCAAATGTAGAATTATTGACAGTAACAACTTCTTGTGTATAGGTTCGAGCATCGTAGAGTTCTGCAATTTTTTCTAACAATGTCCCTATTGAAGTAGTCTGTTCTTGAATTGATTTAAGAAAAATGTTTATTTTTTCTTTATCCCATTGATCAAAAAATTCCAACAGTAATTCAACCGAAGATTGAATTACTGTTAAGGGAGTTCTAAACTCATGAGCAAAAATTGTAAAAATATCTAATTCTTGTTTAGATCTCTTCGTTTGAAGTGTCTCAGAATTTGAATCTTTTTTATTATCTAAAACGATGAGAATTGAGTTGAAAAATGAAGTAAGTTCATTTGAATCAACTGTAGAACTTTTTAAATACGTAAGTATGAAATATTTTGATTCAATTAAAATTATATTCTCTTCAACTTCAGTACTCCCAAAATCTATATTAGATTTCTGCAAACAATTTGTTTTACATTTTAGATATAAATCAGAACTTTTGAATAACCGAAAAGCTTCTTCAAAAGTTGAAGACATTACAACATTTGTTAGGAGGGAATAAAATTCATTAATCATTAGTTTTCTAAAATCTTGAGTATGGAGAAATATTTAATTGAAGGCTTGAATCCCAGTAATATCAGCACCAAGAATTAATGTATGAATATCGTGAGTTCCTTCATAGGTATAAACAGATTCTAGATTTGCCATGTGTCTCATAATAGGATACTCATCTAATATACCATTTGCTCCAT
>JBDNFX010000213.1:0-8850 GCA_041689575.1 Kapaibacterium sp. (SeqCode) | reverse complement strand
TAGAGTTTCCGATCATAGAATATTAGTCAATAGCACATTGAGTATAAAGATATTTTCCAATTTGTCTTTTCTTGTAGGTGTAATTTACCGATACGATAGTGAACCTCCTTCAATTCTGTTACGACCTTTCGATTTGTCACTTACGAATGGGTTGTCGTACAATTTTTGACACTAAAACGAATTCATAAAAGTACATTCAAATTCACTAAGTACTACAAGCTGTTAATACCTTTTTCAAAAAGTATGTTGATTTGTTCAAACGTAGTTCGGAAACGATTTTCTAATTCTGGAACTTGATCTAAGGTTAGAGTATTTTTGATTACTTGTACCTGATTTGTTCCAGTATTTATAAAAACTAAATTTGTTTCAACGTTAGTTATTCCTTGCATTTTAAATGAAACCAAAGCATACAAATCCATTTGAGTAGAATATACTTTTTCTAAATCATTTACTGAATTGTTTAACAAATTGTTAGTTTTCCAATCAATAATTGTAACTTTAGAATCATTTATAATCAAACAATCGAACACTCCTCGAATTATATCGTTGTCAAAATGTAACATAAAAGGAGTTTCAAATAAAATTGAATCTCTTGGCAATATTTGTTGATCAAGATAATCCCAAGCTAAAATGGTACACTTTGAAACTTCATTCAAAAGTGTCGAACTGATGGAGTATTTTCCTTCAATGATAGTAAGCAACTTCTTAAATTTCTCTTCTATTAGATTACCTTTTTCATTATAACAAAGTAATTTGAAAGGTATGAAAGTATGAACTGCTGAACCAAATTCTTTACCGTAGGAAAGAGCTAATTCTGTATCATATTCTATTTCATCTACAAAATTTTTAGAATTGTTAAGTCCTAATTTTGTCGAATAAAAGTATTCTTTTGGGTCTTTAATAAATGAAATCAATTGTGAAGCAGTGTGAATTATTTGATTTCTTCCTAATGCTGGATAAAACAGAGGTGTTTGAGTTTCAGTATTAATTGAAGTTTCCAAAGTATCAATTTCTTCACTAAATTCAGTATCAAAATCTTCAACAATAGATTTAATAATAGAAATTGGAACGTTAATTATTTCAATTGTATTTACCGACTCTTCATCTACAGATTTAAATGTTTCTAGTTGAAATATTTTTGTAACTGAAGTTTTATTGTCCGGTAAATTATAGACATATTCTGGATCTATTTCTAATGATTTAGTTATCATTTCTAAAGCACTATTTTTACTAAAACTTATTTTTGATGCTTTAGATACTGTGTATGAACCAGCAATGATAAGATGATCTTTTGCTCTTGTTAGTGCAACATAGATTTTTCTTTTCTTTTCCGCAAATTCTTTCTCTTTTTCCTGAATATTGGTAAGAGTTGTGAAGGGATTTTGAATCTTAGCTTTTTTATTATTTTTCCGAACATATAACGGAACATTGATTAAGCCAGAAGAATCTAAAATTGAACTATGCTTTCTGGTAGATTTTTTTTCATTATCTAAAAATATAACAATTGGAAATTCTAAACCTTTAGCTCCGTGAATTGATAAAATTGTGAGTTCGTTTTTACTTTTTGAGGTTGAACTTGAAGTTATTTTCGATTTAGACACCATTCGTTCACGAATATCCTCAATAAAATCATAGATTGAACGGAAACCCTCATTTTGTCTTTTTCGAACAATAGTCAGCAAGGATTCAATATTTCTATAAATATCCTCAGCATTGACTTGCTTTTGTATATACAAATGGTATTCTGTTTTTAAAAGTATCGTTTTTATCAGTAATGAGACCTTCAGACGAGCTGCCATTGGTAGCAAATCTAAAAGTAAATTATTTGCTCTTCTAAAAATGTTCCTTTGTTTTTCAGTTATGTTTTTATCAGTATTTGGTGCTTCTTTTAATTTTTCCCAAAGTGAATAAGAAGTTTTAATTCTTGAAAGCTCTATTAAGTCAAAGGTAGAAAATGAAAAATAAGGTGAACGTAAAACAGAAGATAATGCAAGGTCGTTTTCAGGATCGTTTAGAAACTCTAAAAAAGAAAAAAGGTCTTCTATTTCTGGACGTTCAAAAAAATCATTTTCTAAATCAAAAGTACAAGGAATTGATTTTTGTATAAACTCCTTTTTGAATTCAGAATACTTACTACGTTCAGCTGAGATAATAGCAATATCTTTATAAGTGCATGTCCGTTTTTCAATTTCACCTGTAATAGGGTTAATTTCTTCAATTTCAAGTATATTAATAATGGAATGTATGTACTTTGAAATTAAATGAACAGTACTAAGTGGAATACTATTCTCAGAATAGTCTAAATCATCTTCTAAATCTGTATTATCATCGGATTCAGTTGAAAGTATCTCCGGAAATGTTGTTACTTCAGACAATTGATTTGTATTATTCTTATTTTCTTCTGCAAGTAAAAAAGTTATACTACTTGATTCAGGGTATCTCCATTTTCTACCGCATACTAATGGAGAATATTCCACATCATATTCGGAAATCTCACTATTGATAAACATTGAACCAAACTCATTAACAATGGTACAAATATAAGGCAACAATCGAAACGTTGCAGAAAGTTGAACTATTCCATTGTTAGGAATATTTGCGTGCAAATTGGAAGTTGAAATGTAATCTTTTGCTTTAGCAAACACTCGAACATCTGCACTTCGAAAGCCGTAAATACTTTGTTTTACATCGCCAACTATATATAAATTTCCATTAGAAGTACGTACTTCAGAAAAAAGAGAGGGTATAAGCTTTGAAAATATGTTTAACTGTAACTGATTTGTATCTTGAAACTCATCAATCATATAGTATTTGAATTGTTCTGTGATATCATTTTGTAAATTTTGAATACTAACAATTTCTAAAGCATACAGCAATATTCCATCTTGAGTATAAAGACTTTCCGATCGAAGATACTCTTGAATATTGTTTAAAACTGTTAATGCAAATTGAACTATTTGAATTTGTAAACGACTATATTCTACAATGTACGAAGTTTCAAAGGAAGAAAACTCTTCCGTAAATTTAATAGTTTTACTAATTAACTCCTTTTGTTCTAAGAGTTTAACTGACAAGCTTTGCTTGGAAAAGTTTCTACCATGAATAATACTGCTACAAGCTTTTAGGAATTCTGTTAAAGTTTCCTTAAAATTTCGAACACTGATATCTACATCATTAGACTGAAAGAATGGTAGAATTGAATAAAATGCATTTTTTTTTGATGAAAATGTTTTAACAAGTGTTAGTTCATTTTCTACTGAAAATATGAAATCTGGAACGAGAGTAGAAAGAGAATTAATTTGGGATAGTAAAACATCTTTAAATCTTTTAAGTAATTGTTCTGATAGGAGATTTGAATCTAAGATATTCAAATTTTTAATATCTTCTAATCTGTCAATTTTGTTTAACAAAACTGATACTATACTCCTTAACTCATTCAAATCGTACAAGCGTAATACTTCAGAAAAAGAACCTGAATACGAAAAGGAAGGAGTGTTGATAAATTCTTTTAAGGTTTTGCTGAATATAGTTTTTTGAATCTTTAAAAATTCGTGTTCTTCAATGATTATATTAGTTTTGGGCAAACCCGCTTCAAACCCATATTTGTCAATCAAATTTTTACAAAACTTATGAATTGTTCCAATATTTGATTTATAGAGAGTTTTTTTAGCTGTAAGCAGTAATCCCTTTTCGTATTCAGTACATTGATTTGATTGAAGTTCCGATTCGATTTTTTTAGAAATTCTTTCGTAAATTTCTTTTCCAGCCTTTTTTGTAAAAGTTATTGCAACTATTTCTTGAGGTTTCACACCTTCTTTTAACAGATTTACAAATCGGTTTACAAGTACAAGAGTTTTTCCAGAACCAGCATTTGCACTTACCGACAAATGCGATTCAGTTGACATTGCCAATAGTTGTTCGGAACTAAATTTATTCTTGTTCTTTTCCATAACCTTTGTATAAATCAAATTTTGCGGAATACAGAACTATATTCATTTTGTGGTCACGCAAGGTTCCACCTGAAGGAGAATAATAAAATTCACCTACACGTGGGGTTTTAACTTTCGAGATTATGCCTTTGTCATCAATGTAGAAATGAAGTTTATGATACCCTAATTGAATAGGAATTGTAGAGGCTTGCTCTAACAAATTTTCATTCGTAAATTTAAAAAGGTCTTTAGTATTTGAAGTATTTTTATACATAAAATGATTATTTTTTTGGTAATAATATGGTGAATTTTTTGCTACTTTTTGGAATATTAGTATTAAGTATCCATGGGTTTAAATACTTTATTTCTCTTAAGGAAGTACCATTGTCAATTGCCCAATTTGAAATATTTGGAATCTCATAAATCTCTTTTTGAGTTGTTTCATAAGGTTTGTAGTAATCTTCATCATTTAGAATTAATCCATACTGAGCTTTATGTTCAAAAAGAATTTTAATTGCTAATATTCTAAAAATATATCGATATGTTTCAGAATTCAAATACAAATCATAATAATCTTTTCGAGATTGCGAAATTATGCTACCATTTATTCCATTATGACCCATATTATAACCTGCTGAAGTTAATGTCCAATTCCTAAATTTACTATATCCTTGTAACAAATACTTACAAGCGGCGATTGTAGATTTTTCAATATGGTTTCGTTCATCAATAAATTCATCTATTTGCAAACCCAACGATCTTCCAGTTTCAGGCATAATTTGCCATATCCCTTGAGCTCCTTTTAAGGAAGTATTAATTATCAAAGCACTTTCTGCGACTGCTAGGTATTTAACATCTTCGGGAATAGAATTCTTTTTCAATATAGGAACTATTTCAGGAAATATTCTTCCTGATCTTTTTAAATATAGTATAATTTGACCGGGTTGTTGAAGCAATATTAACAATTCTTTTTCTAAACGTTCTCGTATTTCTACATCTTCTAACGGAACTATTTCATTACAATATGTTACCGATGAAGGTATGAAAAGTTTTGAATAAACTGTGAAAACTGTACCATTGATTTTGACAACGGTATCTTTTTGAGATTTAGTTTCACAAGAAGATAGTAATAGTACTACTACAATAGTAAACACAAAAATAAAATGATTAGGAAATTGGTATTTGTACATTCGATAAGTCTATTTCGTTAGAAAAATTAGATGCAATAATAAGAATTTTGTCCGATTGTTTATAATCTTCAATAATCCTTTCAATAATTTTGAATCCGTTATTGTCCAAATTAGTTGAAGGTTCGTCGAAGAAGAGTATTTCTGGTAATGAATAAGCAGCTAAGAATAGTTTTACACGCTGTTTTTGACCTGAAGATAACGATTGAATCGTTTTAGATTTTAAAGTATCTATTTCAAATTTTTCATATAATTCATTAGTAATAATGATATTACTTTTGACCGAATTATGGAAATCACACATTTCAAGTACTGTCAAATCTTCATATAAATTCATATATGGAGCTACAAATCCAGTTTCGGTTGAATTGATGTTATTATAGAAAATACTTCCTGAGGTTGGTTGAGATAATAACGCCAACATTTTCAAAAGTGTAGATTTACCAGACCCATTATTACCTGTCAGGCAATATACAAAACTTGGAGTAAAAGAGTAAGAGAATTTTTTAATAATATAGTCAATATTATTAAACGATTTAGCAATATTTGTTACTTCAATAGCTTTCATTTATTTAATAGATATCTTCGATAAAAAATGGTTTTCACCTTGTTGGACTATCGCAATATAAATACCCTTTGATAAAGAATCTAATTCTTGATTGGATAGTTTAATATGTTTTGTATCTGCTAGAAAGAAAACTTCTTTCGTATAACCACGAATAAGGATACCCTCAGTAGTAAGAATGGAGATTTCTACTTTAGAATTGTTTGAATAATTTTTGGGAAGCGGAATAAACAACTCTGTATGTACACTCTTTAGAAATGGCATTGGATAACTATAAGATATTTCTTGAGTTTCTAATGCAGATTCAAGATAATATTCGTGAGGTAGGTCTAATGAAAAAGTATAGTCTAAATTCTTAATAGGAATTAAATTTATTGGTCCTTTTCGAATGAGCAATGTGTATTCTTGAGCTATGTTTGTTCCTTCGTACATACTTTTTACATCAAAATTACTTGTTACTATTGTAAACGTATCAGGGCGAAATTCAACATTTATTTTAGGTAACAAAACTTTAAACATTCTAACTTCAAATGGCTTTAATGTATTGACACTTAAGTAAGATGGTGCTGTAAAAACAGAATCTGCTCCAGAATAAGGTTTTAGTAACGGAAATTGAGCAGCATTCTTAAATTTGGAATTTGATGGAAGAAAAGAACGATAATTCGTGTAATAACTGTAGAAAAAGAAATCTCTAAATTCTTCTGAAATGGAAGAACCAACAGTGTTCAATGCTGCATCTAATGCTTGATATGGTAACAATCCATTTTTAATTGTATTCCACATTTTTTTGAATACTACATCACCATACTTTTCACTAATCATAATGGCAAAAATCGACCATTGATATCCAGAACTTGGATTTCCATCACCAAAGGGATACAATTCTAAGTTATTGAACAAATCATTTATGTAGCTAATATAATCAGGAATTTCGGGATAAACAATTTGTTCAATATATGTTGAATACATTTCATATATTTTTCTCGTATTATAATTCGTTACACCATAATGAGCATATTGAATTACGTGATGTAATTCGTGTGCAATAGTTACTTTAGCACCATTTATGCCTTTAGTATAATACCCTGCATTTTCAAAATCATTATCAATTTCAATAAATGAAGGTGAAATGGTTACATTTGGGTTCGTACTTACATCTGGATACGTAGCACCGTATAAAGGAAATAAATCTAACATGTAAATATCCACTGTAGAATCAGGTCCAAAAGTGTCTGAAATTGGCGGAGGGTAGCCCAAACTATCCACAATTATCTTAAACGAATAATCTATGGATTCACAAACAGATTCAATATAATCTGGAATTTGATTGTTATTGGCATCCTTGTTTGGTACTGCATTTACTCCTATTAGGGTATAATGAACAGTAGCGAAACCTTTGGGAGTTTTGATGGAATTTGGTAGGATTGGACGCGGTTTAACATTACTAAGTAAATGATTATCTTTCTTCATTTCGTTGAAAACTGCACATTTTGGGGGTCGTAGCTGTGCGTACGTCGCGAAAGCGAATGAAAATATAAAAAAAATCAGTATTGTTTGCTTCATAAAAAAAAAGGTAATAGTAGAAAACTATTACCCTTTAGACGATTTGAAATCGTAATTAATTCATAATAACTAAACGAGAAGAAGAAACTTTTTCACCTTGTTTTACAACTACTGAATAGGTTCCATTTCCAATTTTTGAAGTCAGTATTGACAATGAGTTTGTTCCGATAGTAGGAGTCGCAATTTCATTTGTTACAACTGTTTTACCTTGTACATCAATCAAAGAAATTGTAACTGATTGATTTGTTTCAGAAGTAAATGAAATAGTTGAGAAAATGCTAGAAGGATTTGGAGAAACTACTACATTTGAAGTATTCGTATTGTCACTCACAGATGTTGGACTACCATTTACTAACCAATCGATAATATCACCTAAGGTTGCATCTCTTAAAGCTTTTGAACCTAAACTTTCAATTGCAAAAGAAGTATAGACCAAACGAGCACCATTTGATGGATTTGAATAGCGAACACCAGCAACATCACTTTGAATTCCATTAAAGTAGAAAATCGGAATTGAGCTACTTGTAGAATTAACTGTAAATACGTCAGTAAATGGAGTGCCTTGAATAGTTCTTAATGTAGGTTCAATTACAGGGAATGAATTTGCAGGAATAGTTTTACCTTTTCCTATAGGATCGTTCATAACACCGTTAACTGTAAAACCAGTATATCGTTGACCATCGTTACGATTAGTTCTAGTAGTATAATTCAAACCTAACATTGTACTGTAAAACTCCATTGCAGATTGTGGATTGCCAACTTGGCTTGCACCTTGAGGATTAAATGTATAATACATTGCTACATAAGAATTTACATATACGTGTTTGCCCGCATTTAATATGGATTTTGCTAAAGTTGCTACATCATAATTTAAAGAACCATTTAATGCAATTGGATCTCCACCAAGAGAAATAACTGAAACATCAAAACTTTCTGCTGGGAAAATTTTTTCAGTAGGGAAAAACTCATCACCATCCATTAATGGAATCAAAGCGGTTTCATTAATATATTTTGAATTTTCAGTAATTCCAGTATAAGCATCTTTTACGAAACCACCAAAACCTGTATAAACTACATATTTAGTTCCTTTAGAAAGGAAACCAAAAGATGAAGTTGAAGGAATACTAATACCTGCACCAACAGTAGAAATTTTCACTGCTAAATTAGAAAAACCTCCACTTGAACCGTTAGCAACCATAACATCAATTTCTTTAGATTCCATTGGATTCAATTCAAGAGATTCAGTTGAAAGTGAAACTGTTGCATCTTTATGAAGTGAACTGTTTTGATCATCAACTTTAATTGATACAGTTACAGTTGAGGTCGAAGGGTTTGAAATAGTAATTTTTTTCGTAGTTTGAGCATCTCTATCAACTGTTGAATATTTATTGTTAGAAGTAACAATCATACTTGGAGCTTCTATTAAGCTACTTCCAGCTTGAAGAATTTCTTTTGTAATAGTGTCTTGAACAAAAGCAACTACATATATTTGAGAAGAATCTGCTTGAGCTGGAACTGTAAAGGTTTCTGACTGATTAAATGAACCATTAGCATCAATTGTCAACAATTTTCCTGACGCTGATCTTGTGCCATCAACAATCATATC
>JBDNFX010000212.1:0-2715 GCA_041689575.1 Kapaibacterium sp. (SeqCode) | reverse complement strand
TCATTATTACCTTTCCCATCACGTCCAAGAAACAATCCTGAAAATGTTCAGTTTGGATTACCAGTACCAAAACCAGATAATCCTGCTTTAGGTGCTGAGTTAGAAAGAACTACTTTCCGTGGATTGTCTGGGATAGATCATACAGACGTACCACAATCAGTAAGAAATGCTTTTGCATCTTTCCCAAGTATACCTGGTACATTATGGATGGTTCCTTATACAGATTATCCTACTCTTGCATTTACTGATAATTTATCTGAAATTAGGGATCTTCAATTAAATCCGTTAACTCCATTTTTACCGGAAATTCATAAATTCAATAAATTTTCTGAAACAGATTGGCAATTAATTGAACCAATTCACTGTAATTTCAATAACCAAAACATTACAACTCCTGCGACTAGAATTATGGTTCGTAATGAGGTTCCAAATACTCGTGTAACTAATTTGCGTGTATCTACAGATACACCTTGGTTGAGAATTCGTTCTTTTAATAACACTGCTGGTGCAACTATTTTACCTAATCCTATTCCTGTTGCCACTCGTGATAGTGTTATTCCATCTATTGATAATGGTCTCTTAGGAGTTTCTTCTCTTTGGGACAATACTTCTTTAAATGCACAAGAACAAAAAATTGGTTTAGAAATCCAAATAAATAGAACTCCAGACATGCGTAATAATCAAGCCGAAAGAACTGGTATGTACGTTGGAAATATTTATTTCTCATCTGGTGATTTGGAAAATGGTAGAGTTAAACTTCAAGTTAAATTCTTCCATTTCAGAAATCCTTTAGAAGAATATTCTAACTTGGATATGAACCAAGAAGCTGGTCGTGAATCTGAAGCTGAAGGTATTCCATTAGAATTGGAACAAGGTTCTCAACAAGGTAATTCATCTTTAGTACCTACAAGGTTAATTTTTGGAACTGGCTTTAGAGCTACTACTGGAATTGATTCATTGTTTGGTGAGTACAGTTACCGTGGACCATTCCCTCCAGCAGATTCTTTCTGGGCTAGATGGTTTAATCCAGAATTACGTAATTTTAACAATACTGCAGATTCTGTACCTTTTGGATTTGGTGATGTTCCTTTAGATAACAACACTAATAGAATTGAACGATATAAATCTCGCGATATCCGTAGTGTATACGATACAACTTCATCTTTACGTTTCTATTGTCGTTTCAATAGAGGTTTCAACTTGAATGATCGAATCGTTATTACTTGGGACGAAGGTTATTTTCCAACAGGTTCTTCTTTATTCTTAAGAGATACTCTTGGTGGACAAATCTTCTCACAAAATATGAGAACTGCCACTGTTGTGGGAACTGGTGTTAAAGGAACTAGACGTTCTTATACAATACAGGATGCTCGTATTACATCGTTTGTAATTGAATATACTCCGCCAAAAACATTACGTTTTGTTGACGAAAACAATGAGCCTATCATTAAACAAGGTTGGAATTTACTTTCATTACCTGTTCGTCCATCTAATAATTTTTATGGGGCAGTTTATCCAAATGCATTTAACAAACCATTTATTTTCAATGGTAATACTTACAATGCTGTTGACTATCTTGAAGTTGGTGTTGGCTACTTCGTATTATTCGGAGCCATCCGCGACATTAACTTCCAAGGTGTTCGTATAACTGAAATTAATGCAACTGATCAAGTGCGTATTCTTCCTGGTTGGAACACAATTGGTGCTCTTTCTGAGCCAGTTCATATTAAATTTATTAACTTTTCAGAATATCAAAACATTCCAATTCCTGCAACAGGAATGATTCGCTCTGGTGTATTTGGTTACGAAACTAACCGTGGTTACAAAGAAGTTACAGAATTACTCCCTGGTCGTGGATATTGGTTAAATGCAGATACAATTGCATACTATGCTGTTAAATTACCTCCCACAGGTAAAGCAACAGTTCCAACTGTAGATTATGAAAAGAATTCAGTATTGTCTTCTTCTGCAAAATTAGTTTTACGTGATGTAAATCAAAAAGAAGCGGAATTATATGTGTCAAAAGATCAATCTGCTAAATTAAACAGATTCTCTATGCCACCTGTACCTCCATCTCAAATGTTTGATCTTCGTTTTACTACTAATAAATATGTAGAAAATATCGAAACTCCTGTTATTCGTTTCCAAGCTGTGAAATATCCTGTTTCATTAAGCATCGAAAATACGAATAATGCATATACAGCTGTAGATGCAATTACTGGTAGAATATTAGGTTCACTTTCTTCTTCAAATCCATCTATTGTTATCAACGATGCTTCTGTAGAATATGTGAAACTACTTCCAGCTAATGGAGCTGGTCTTGAACTTGGTGTTATAGCCTTCCCAAATCCTTTTGATGTTAGTGCAACTATTAACTTTACTGTTCCTGCTTCAGGTTCTGTATATGTTAAATTGTATAACACAATGGGACAAGAAGTTGCTACAATTGTAAATGCAGTATATAATGCTGGTTCGTACTCAGTACCATTTACTACAAATTCATTGCCTTCTGGTCAGTATTTAATGAAAATCTTCTCGAACAATAATGTTTCAGTAAGTACTGTAAATATCGTTCGATAAGAAATTAATTTCTCTTTCTGAGAATCTTCATTTATTGAAATGGGCAACCTTGTTGTTGCCCATTTCAATTTTTATTTGTACATTTACCTATTATGAAAATATTTACTTCTATTTTTCTAGCTTTAGTATTGTCTT
>JBDNFX010000211.1:0-3652 GCA_041689575.1 Kapaibacterium sp. (SeqCode) | reverse complement strand
TTTGTTTGAATACGACCCTACAGATTGTGTTGTTTTTCTTGCTTCTTTTTGTTCTTTTTTAGAAACTAATTGCAATTGATTGGTTTTGACTCTAAACTTTAAAGAATTGAATTCTACTATTCCATGGACATTATCTTGTTCAAGTAAAATAATAGTTCCAATTTCTTGAGAAGCTTCCATTCGAACAGAATCACCTTGTTCGAAAACAGCCGTTACATCGGAGAGAGTAGCTTTTTTAGCCTCTTCAATTTTATTAGTTAGTTCTTGTTTCGACTTTTCAAATTCTTTTTTAATTTCAACTGGAGCTTTTTGTTGTTCACGAACCTCACGAATAGTATTTTCAATAATGCTATTTGCTTTCGAAAGAATTTCTGAAGCCTCTTGTTTCGATTCACGAATCATTTCTTGTTGGCGATTTTTTATATCCGCTAACTTCGTTTCAAACTCAATTTTTTTCTTTTGAGCAATGGTTTCTGCTTTTAGGGCAGAATCCTTTAACACTTCAGCTTGATTCCTATATTCTAATAACAACGTAATAGTATCTTCCATTACTGTTTGCGATTCAGACCTGTATTCTTGAGCAAATTTTAAAACATCGTCTTGTAATCCTAATCGTTCTGCTAATGCAAAGGCATAGGAATTACCCGGTATCCCAGTTAAAAATTTATATGTTGGTCTTAAAGTAGAGGGATTAAATTCTAATGAATCATTTACGATCAGTTCTTTTTGAAGTGCATAGGTTTTTAAAGAAGATTGATGTGTAGTTACCAGAAACATTGATTTCCTGAATAAAAATGAATCCAAAATTCCTGAGGCTAATGCTCCACCTTCATTTGGATCAGTTCCAGAACAAATTTCATCGACAACTATAAACGAATGTTCGTTTGCAACTGCAAGAATATCCCGTAGGGTTAACAATTGTGAACTGAAAGTACTAAGGTCATGTTCTATCGATTGTTTGTCTCCAATAGCACAGTAAACTTCTCTTAAATTAGTGTGGCATTCTCCTAAGGCGAAAATTCCACAAGATACCATCATTAACGACAGAGCGATACTTTTTAAGGCTACAGTTTTACCACCTGCATTTGGACCAGATATTAAATGTCCTAAAATTGAATTTTGAAACTCAATACTTAAGGGAACTACATTCTTAGTGCCTTTTGCAATAACTAAAAGTGGGTGTCGAACATTATATAAACTAACAGTGTTTGTAGGAACAATCAAAGGTTTTATACCACCAAAACGAAGGGCAAAATTTGCTTTGGCTTGAGTAGAATCTAATTCAGAAAGCGTAGCGATAGCCGAAAGGAACAAATCAGCTTCCGTTCCAAGTTCTGTAGTTAAAATTGTGAGAATAGCGACAATTTCTCGTTCTTCTTGATTACGAAGCAACGACAGTTCGTTATTCATATCAATAATTTCTGTAGGTTCTAAAAAAGCTGTAGAACCTGTTTGAGAAAGTCCGTGAATAATTCCCGGAACTTTTCGTTTGTTTTCTATTTTGATAGGGAGAACAAATCGACCTTCTCTTTGAGAAATAAAATCATCAGATACTAATTCATCTGTTACAACTTGACGGAGAATTTTATTTAACCGAGTTCGTAATTTTGCAGAAACATCGAGAATATCTCTTCGGATGGTTTGCAGTTTTCTACTTGCAGTATCTTTTATATTCCCTAAATCATCTATTGCGTCGGTTATATGACGTTCTAACAATTTATTAGAATGAAGGTTTTCTGTAGCTGCTTTTAAATACGGATACTGTACTTGATGTTCAAAAAAAGAATAAAGCAATCGAGAACAACGGATCGTGCCGTAGACAATATCTAATTCGTGAGCAGAAAGATATGCATTTGGAATTTTCGATTTTTTCAATTGCTGACGACAATCTGCAATCCCTTCAAAAAGTGAAGTTGGCATTCCACCAGCATGAAGAGTTTTAAACTCATCAACAATTTCTAATTCCGTTTGAAGTTTTATAGGGTTTGAATATTGCCCTAAGGTTAGAACAACTTCTTTGCCGATATCTGAAATACAATATCCACTTATATGTTGGAGAACTTTGTCAAATTCTAATTGTTCTGAGGCTAACTGAAGTAGTGTTTCTTTCGTTGTAGATTGTGAAAAATCAATTCCGTTCATTATCCCATTGCCTCAAGTAATGTTGCTACAACTTCTTGAACAATTGTACCATCTGCTTTACCACGTAAATTTTTCATAGCTGGTCCCATTACTTTCCCTTTATCCTTTATGCTCGTTGCACCAACTTCAGAAATTAAAGAAGCGACAATTGCTTCAATTTCATTTCTTTCTAATTGTTTCGGTAAAAATTCTTGAATAATAGTAAGTTCATTTTGTTCTTTTTCAGCTAAATCAGTTCTATTTGCAGTTGTATACATTTCAATTGCATCTTTTCTTTTTTTAGAAGCTGTTAAAAGTAACTTCATTTCTTCTTCAGGTGTAAACTCTTTTTTAACTGCTGCTGTTGAAAACTCTAATATTGCCGCTCGGAGCGATCGTAAGGTTTCAAGACGGATTTTGTCCCCACTTTTCATAGCGACTTTTATTTGATCAACGATGGTTTCTGAAAGACCCATTTTAATTTTTGATAGGTTAAAAAAGTAAAGACGTTTAGTGAAAAGAATTTGTTATTTTTCAAAAAAAAACGATTATTAAACGTAAAAACCCTAACTATTTTTGAGATAGAAAGGGTAATTTTCCGTACATTTGTGGTACAGCATACGGGAATTGAACCCGTGTTACCGCCGTGAAAGGGCGGTGTCCTAACCGCTAGACGAATGCTGCATTTTAGTATAGAATTACAAATATACTACTTTTTTTATTTCCTTGCAAATAGTTTCAAAAAAAAATCTATAATGACCGTACAATTACCTACAGATCGACTTTTGCTTAAAACTTTAACTAAAACTTCTACAGAAAAGTTCGAAGATATTACGAAGAAAATGAAGACTTTTTCGCTCCTTGGTCGGGCAAATATGACGCTACTTTTTTATCGAAATCGAATATTGACTATTTTTTAGAACGACAAACAAGAGATTTCAAAACTGGTTCAATGTTGAAACTATGGTTTTTCTTGAAAACGGACCCGCAATGTAAAAACATTATAGGTGAATGTACTTTTTCAAATATTCGTAGAGCAAATGCACTTAATTGCCGCCTTGGATACAATATTCATCAAGACTATAGCAAAAAAGGATATATGACTGAGGCTCTTACGGAGGCTATTCGTTTTGTTTTTCAAGGTATGCAATTACACCGTATAGAATCGCATGTGATGCCCAAAAATGAAAACTCTATAAAGGTGCTTCAGAAAGTAGGGTTTTTATTAGAAGGGATTTCGTGCGAATATTTACGAGTGAACGGAAAATGGGAAGACCATTTATGTTATGGTCTGATTCAAAGATAAAAAAACGCAAATCAAATAAATGATTTACGTTCTAATTTTTACCGGAACCGAAAAAGTACTAAACTTCAATGTAGTTTATGAGATTTGTCAGTTTGCCTAATAGATCAATCTCGCATTCTACAACATCACCTGGTTTAAGCCACCAAGGTTGATCGAAAACCTTTGAACCGTTCAATTCTAAGAAGCAACCAGTTCCGCAGGTACCTGAGCCAATAACATCACCAG
>JBDNFX010000210.1:0-1770 GCA_041689575.1 Kapaibacterium sp. (SeqCode) | reverse complement strand
CAATGTTTGACCAACAACATATTGGACAATAGTTAAATCAATCGGTGACATTTGTCCACGATAATTTTTAACAGTATTTTCAATACTATTTGTGTCCCCAGGAGCACCGTCGTACCAATTCCCAGTTTTTAAATGTTTAATACCATTAGCTAATCCAGCCGGAACACCAGTAATATTGTAAAACTCTCTTCGAAATTTTGGAATATCAGGATTTATAAGATTAATAACATCACTTCCGGGGAAGTTAACGTGAAAAGCAATTGGAATAATAATACTTTTATTTGTAGGATTATTTATATACCCTTTGTAAAAGGGATCTTGAGTTGCACAAGGAGGACAACTTGCATTTGTAAATTTTTCGTACAAAACTTTACGAGGGGAATCAGCTTTTACATAGCTAACAGAAGAAATTGCAACTGTAATTGCAAGTAAATAGAACAGTTTTTTCATTTTAAACCTATTTTAAATTTAAGTAATACGTTAATATAATAAAATATAAACGAAAAACCAAATCTATTTTCGGACAGATAGATTTGGTTTGGAAGTACTTGGTAAGAAGTTATATTAAAAGTTATTTAGAAGTTTGAAAACTTTTAATATCCATTGATGTTTTCGTTTCAACGACGATATAATAAGAACCAGTTGGTAAGGTATTAGTCTTAAATCTAATTGTTTGATTTTCTGAAACCAAAACATACTTTTTAACTTCTTCCGAAACAATTAACCCTGCTGAGTTGATTAGATAGAATTTTGCGTCTGTATTTTCATTTACTGTATATTCTACATCAATAAATTCACTTTTACTTGGATTTGGAGAAACATTTAACAGCGCAATTTGTTTTTGCGAAGAAACAATGAATCTTTTTCCATCTACAGAACATAGTTGCAAAGTTACAGTCGTATTTTCTAAATTTGTAAATTGAGTAGCAATAGGGCTATCAGCTTGGTTGAGCCATAGAAATCCACTACTATCTCTTCCAACTGCTGAAAAATAGAGTGAGGAAGTTTCAATCGTATCCATCATAGCTACAAACCGTAACATTAGCAAGGTGCTATCCGATGAATTTGAAAATTGAATTGGAGGAGAAGACATTTGTCTATTAAATGGTCCTACGTCTTCAGTTGTAAATGAGTTACCACTTAACTCAATACCATTAAAGAAAATACCACCATTTTGATTTAAGAAATATAACATTCTTTTATCATATTCTAACCATATTCTAAATTTAGGAACGGTGGTAGCATCAAAATTGGATCTGTCTTTGATTTTCATAAATACAGACAGGGTATCACCTTGAGCAATTGAATCAGATGATGTAGCCAATATAATATTTGAAACACTTTCGTTACCAGCTAAAGCTCTTCCACTACTAGATATTGTTCCTGAAGCTACATTACCAGTCGTAGAAAGAATGGGCGTCAAATTCGTAGTAAACAACGAAGAAGAACTTGGTTTAAACTTAACTTTGAGCGAATAGACTCCACCTGCTTGAATTTGAATAGGTGCAACAAATTGTTGCGGTAATACAGTAAATTCTGAAGTGTTAGAAGAGCTTACTGAATTTAATATGTGAATTGAAGAAGTTAAATTTCGCACAGTAACAGTAAATAGCTTTGACGCAAAAGGGTCTATTGGAAAATCACCTAAATCTAACGAAGAAACAATAACCACATTTGTTTGAGGTGGTAACTCAGTAGTAAATGTCCAAGTTGGAGATAACGAAGATTCTGATATAGTAAATTGCGACTTAACTCCCCAATAATATTGTT
>JBDNFX010000209.1:0-4869 GCA_041689575.1 Kapaibacterium sp. (SeqCode) | reverse complement strand
TTAGTACTTACTATGACAGCTTTGGGAGTGCCAATTGGGACTATTACGGCAATATATCTGAATGAATATGCTAATCCCAATAGTTTCTTTTCCCGTTTGATATTGTTTGCTGTAAACTCTTTAGCGGGAGTACCATCAATAGTGTTTGGATTGTTTGGAGTAGGTTTCTTTATACAATTTTTTGGTTCTGGTATAGATTCAATCTTTAACCCTACAAAAGTAGTTTGGGGACAACCTGCCATTATTTGGGCTTCTGCAACATTAGCGGTATTGACATTGCCTGTTGTCATTATTTCGGTAAACGAAGCTTTGAAATCCGTACCGGTAAGTTTACGAGAAGCCTCTTTGGCATTAGGAGCAACTAAATTCCAAACAATTTGGAAGATTGTTTTACCAAACTCACTTACTGGAATTTTAACGGGTTCAATTCTAGCAATAGGTCGTGGTGCAGGAGAAGTAGCACCTATAATATTTGTTGGTGCTGTATATTCAATGCCCGATCTGCCAAGCAGACTCAACGACCAATTTATGCATCTTGGGTATCATTTGTTTGTGCTTTCTACTCAATCGCCGAATGTAGACAAAACAATACCAATACAATTTGCAACAACATTAATTTTACTTATGTTAACCTTTGTACTTAGTTTAACAGCAATTATAATTCGATCTCGTTTAACAAAGCAATCACAAGGGTAAAACCTTTCAATATAGCAATAGAATATGCGAAAACAAGTAAATCCGATTAAAGTAAAAACAACTAATTTTTGCGTCTATTACGGCACAAAACAAGCCTTGAAGGACATAACAATGGATTTTCAAGAAAAGCAAGTAACGGCTTTGATTGGTCCTTCAGGTTGTGGCAAAAGTACGTTCCTACGTTCCATAAATAGAATGAACGACCTGATTCCAAGTGCAAAGTTTAAAGGTGAGATAATTATTGATGATATTGATGTTTTCAATTCAAGTGTCGATGTAGTTCAACTACGCCGTCAAGTTGGAATGGTTTTTCAAAAATCTACCCCATTCCCAAAATCAATTTATGATAATGTTGCATATGGATTACAGCTTAATCAGAGAATTACTCGTTCTGAATTAGATGATATAGTTGAACAAAGTTTGAAAAGTGCTGCACTTTGGGAAGAAGTTAAAAATAGGCTCAACGATTCTGCTTTAGGTCTTTCTGGTGGTCAACAACAACGTCTATGTATTGCCAGAGCAATTGCAGTAAACCCAGACATACTTTTAATGGATGAACCTTGTTCTGCTCTTGACCCAATTTCTACAGCAAAAGTTGAAGAATTGATAACAGAACTTAAGTCGCAGTATACTATAATTTTGGTTACTCACAATATGCAACAAGCAGCTCGAGTAAGTGATTTTACTGCCTTTTTTTATATGGGAAATCTTATTGAATTTGACAAAACGAGAACGATTTTTACAGAGCCAAGTAAAAAAGAGACCGAGGATTATATCACTGGTCGTTTTGGGTAAAACCACATAGTTTTTTTTTGAACAGAATACAACTTCTTTTATAATAATTCGTATAGTAATATTGGTGAATGTTTCACCCTCTTTGGTTCTACTTTTTCTCTTGAAAGGAGGAATACAAAATGCACAAATTTTTTGAAGATAACCTCGAAAAACTTCGAGCTCGTTTGATTCGACTCGCAAGTTTAGTAGAAGAACAAGTTGACTTTTCTTTTCGATCATTATTAGAAGATAACAAGAATTATCTTGGGATTATCACTGAACGTACTTCGAAAGTAGATAAACTTTCTCAAAAAATTGAAAAACAATGCCAACGGTTATTGGCACTCCATCAACCAGTAGCTTCTGATTTACGGTTTCTATTAGCAATGTTGAAAATAAACATTGAACTTAAATACATTCACGAAGTTTCTTTGCATGTAGCTTCGGTAATTTTGCAAACAGACAATTGTAAAGAAGTTTGTACCACTTTCGAAGTATCACGATTAACAAATACTGCTTCAAAAATTATCAAAATAGCTCTCGATTCATTTGTTAATGGAGATTTAGAACTCGCACACCATGTACAGCCATCGAATGCCAATGTGCGTACTGCTGGGGGAGATATCGTTGTTGCAATGATAAAAGAAATGAAAATTAATCCTGAAATAATTGATACTTGTACGAAAATAATTTTAGGGATGCAGTCAATTGAACGATTAACAGAACATGCTATAAATATTGGTGAAGGTGTGATTTTTTTACACGAATCTCATAATATTCGGTCAAGCGAAACTGACGAAAAAGAGGAAACTGCCTTAGGAAATATGTTCTTTTTTGAAGATGCAGAATAATTCAAAACTATGGTTACAAAAGGAATAATATTAGCTGGTGGAAGTGGAACTCGTCTGTATCCGCTTACTGCCACGTTTAGTAAACAGTTACAACCTGTTTACGACAAACCAATGATATATTATCCACTTGCTACTTTAATGCTTGGTGGAATTCAAGATGTACTAATTATTTCAACTCCGCACGATACTCCACATTTTCAAAAACTTCTTGGAGATGGTTCTCAATGGGGAATTTCTATTTCGTATGCGGTTCAACCTGAACCAAAGGGTATTGCACAAGCGTTTATAGTGGGGAAAGAATTTATTGGCAACAACAGTGTGTCTTTAATTCTTGGGGATAACATTTTTTATGGAAAATTAGACTTCTTTCACAAAGCACTTGCAAATAACACCGGTGCAACAGTTTTTGGTTACCGAGTAACAGATCCTGAACGGTATGGCGTTGTTGAATTTGGTGAGAACAAACAGGTGCTATCTATTGAAGAAAAACCGAAAAATCCAAAATCGCATTATGCAATTCCCGGTTTATATGTGTATGACAATTCAATTGTCGAAATTGCAGAATCAATTCAGCCAAGTTACAGGGGTGAATTAGAAATTACAGATGTTCATAAGGTGTATTTACAACAAAATAGATTAAAAGTTGAAATAATGGGACGCGGCATTGCTTGGTTAGATACAGGAACGCCAGAATCTCTAATAGAAGCAGGAACTTTTATCTATGCAATTGAAAAAAGACAAGGAAAAAAAATCGCTTGTTTAGAAGAAATTGCACTTCATCGTGGTTTTTTTACAAAAGATCAGTATATTGTATCTGTAGAGCGTTTACCCAACAGTTCTTATAAACAATATTGTCTCGATGTACTGAACGATACCGATTAATGACTTACATATTCTCAGACGATGCAAATGTAAATCAAAATTAAAGTTGTATAGCATTTAAGTAGCACGGTTGTTACGTTAAGTGGGTTGATGCGTAAATATTGAGTTTTTTGCATCTATTCAAGTTCAGTGCTGGTGGACAGTTTTATGCTTCTAAAAGTGCACTAAGGCCGCAGCCAAACTTTATCGGTCTCCATAGCGACAAACAAGAACACCGAACCGATAACACTGTTTTATAATGGCGGATGTAGTACTTCTATGACTGAGAAGTGCAATGTTCAAGTTCAGTTTATGAATTGAATATTTTGCTGAAAATTCCCAGCCACTACACCAAGCCTCAATCCATTGGTGACAAGAGTAACAAACGACAGTGATAACATACAATACGATGCAAGACTTACTATTCGACTTTCTATCAAAATACATTTCTCTGACAGATGAGGAAAAGAACGCAATACTATCATTAGACATATTTCGCTCGGTAAATAAAGGGACTATTTTATTAAAAGAGGGACAAAAATCAAACAAAGGCTACTTTATTTTGAAAGGCTGTATTCGGACCTATTACGTAATTGACGGAGAAGAAAAAACTACTGCTTTCTACACAGAAATGGAAGCTTTGAACCCCCCTTGTGTAATTAGCAAAACTCCTTCCGAATATTATATAAGTTGTTTAGAAGACTCAATACTTATAGTTTCAAATTCTGATATGGTAGTTGAAACAAATAGTAAATTTCCAAAGTTTGAAACCCTGTGCAGAATATTATCCGAAGAACTTTTAGCTAAACAACAATTAGACTTTGACGAGTATAAGACTTCCTCACCAGAACAACGATACCTGAACTTACTACACAAAAGACCTGATCTTCTTCAGCGTGTGCCACAACATCAATTAGCGAGTTATTTAGGTATCAAACCTCAATCATTAAGCAGAATAAGAGCAAGAATTTTGAACAAAAACAAAGAGTAACTTCATTTCTTAACTTAAGTGAACGATTGTAAGTCTATTGCCAATGTATTTTTGCAGTATTGTTTAACAAATAAATAGTATTACTATGCAAAAGAAAATTTTATTCATTGGTTTTGTCTTAATGATGACATGTACTCTCCACCTCAAAGCACAATATGCTGAAACAGACAGCACTTACAAGCGGTGGTTCGTTGGTAGTTCTATGTTTGTATTAATAAGTATTTTTCCTCAAATAAATCCCCCCGACTTCGCTCAACTCAATATAGGCTATCGGATTACAGGAAAAGATGTAATTACAATAGAACCAAAAACTTGGAAATATGCCTGGCCAAATGGAATTCACCCATTTTTTAACAAATCATACGGAAAGCCTGAAGAAAAATTTCCGGGGTATGTTCGTGAGTTTGGCTTATCAGTGGCTTACCAACGATTTTTGTGGAAAGGTTTGTATGCCGAACTTAATGTAATGCCTACTTTGCAAAATTTTGTAAACGACGAAGGCAATAAAATTGATAATGGTTTTCAGATTTTCAATACTTACCGAGTTGGTTATCACATCAAACTTTTTAATGACAGATTTTTTATTCAACCATCAATAGCAATTACCCACCGTGCTTTTCACACAAAATTGCCTGATGGGTTTAAACAACTTGATGATAAATGGTCTAAATTCATCTTCGCAGAACCAGGATTTCA
>JBDNFX010000208.1:0-6132 GCA_041689575.1 Kapaibacterium sp. (SeqCode) | reverse complement strand
GTTAATGTAGTCTCGAAATGTTTGTGCATTTTGAGCAGTCATTGGAGTAGTAAATATAGAATTACTTGTCGAAGATGTTGTTTGTTGATCCAATTCCTTCATAATTTGTTTGAATTGGGTACATCCTGTTACTGTAACTGTAAGTACAATAGCAATAAGTGAAAAGCCGATAAGTTTACGAATCATTTCAATTTCTTCCTTTTGTTTATTTAAACTCAATTTCAACTCTTCTGTTTAACTGACGACCTTCAGAAGTTTTATTAGTTGCGCGAGGTTTTGTTTCCCCCATACCTTTTACTGATAAACGTTGTTTATCAATTCCATTCATTATTAAGTATTTCAATACTTCATTTGCTCTATTTTTGGACAATTCCATATTAGTAATTTTACCCTTAACATTGTCTGTATGACCTGAAACAACAAATTCTTGATTAGCTGGGTACGATTTTAATATTTGAATCCAACGATCTAAATCAGGGAACGATTCAGAACGAATATCCCATTTACTTGTATCAAAAAACAAATTAGAAATTTCAATAGTTTCTTTCGAAGCAACAACTGCTTTTGTTTGTTTTAAAACAAAGTTTTGCGTCAATTCCGTATTTTTATTTGGCTTTAACTTACGAAGGTCTAAATTTTTAGAATCGTGGATATAACCATCTTTAGATGCAAAATATCCGTAATTTTTCCCCGGTTGTAGAATCATAAAATACGTACCGTCGTTGGGATTAGTCTTTAACTCACCTAAAACTTTTTTGGTTGATAAATCTTCATATCGTATTGTAGCTTCCAATGGCATTCCACGTTCGTCTTTTACAGTCCCACTTAAAGTTATTACAGCGGTTGGACGCATATTCAAAGGTAATGTTACCATAAATATATCGCTGCTTTCGCTCATACTTTCAGATCTGGAAGCAGCAAAGAATGCTTTTTCACCATTGGTAGTAAACGCATATCCCCAATCATTTTTTGGAGTATTTATTTGTTTACCAAGATTCACTGGTTCAGTCCATTCTGTCCAAGAAGTTTCGCTTAACCGAGTAGATTTATAAACGTCTAATCCGCCTAAACCAGCGTGTCCTTCGGAAGTAAAATACAACGTTTTACCATCTGGATGTAAGAATGGATTTCGTTCAGCAAAATCTGTATTAATAGTAGAGCCAATATTGATAGGTTTCGTCCATTGACCATTCACTTTTTCAGAAACATAAATATCGGTATTTCCCCATGTTGATCCATTTTTGTATTGATTTTTAGGCCAATAATCTGTCAATTGATTTGGACGATCGCTAACAAAAAAGATAGTATTGTTATCTGAAGTAAAATAAGCATCACATTCAAAATATGAGGTATTAATAAAACCACCCATATTTTTGGGAAGTGACCAAGCACCTTTTTGACGTTCAGAATAAAATATATCTCCTCCGCCAAAACTCCCGGTATAATTTCCAAACAATGTTAACATATTTCCATCGGAAGAAATTGACATAGGAGCCTCAGAATTTGAAGTATTCAAATCTTGTAAATTTTTTGCAACTGACCAAGTTTTACCATCAAATTCCGAAAACCAGATATCTTCTTCTCCAAAACCACCTAAGCGATATTTTGAAGTAAAATACATAGTTTTTTCATCTGCACTAATAACAGGAGAATAATCATCAACATCGGAATTAACTAAACCAGTTAATTTTGTTAGAATAACACTTTTATCTGTCTGAGCAGAAAGAATAGCGATAATTTTGTCGAAACGGGATTCCATTGCAGGGAAAAGAGGTTTAAACTCTTTATACAATTTAATTGCTTCAGGATATTTTTCTGCAGTAATGTAAAAACTTACACCTCGCTGCAATGCTCGAAAAGCATCTTCAGCAGGTGCATATTTTTTAACAACTTCCTTAGTATAGGCTAAAGTAGTTTCATCTTGTTTCATTATAAAGTAGTTAGGTTCTACTCCATTAAAAATAGAAACCTGTGAAAATAGATTTGTACTTGAAATAAAACAGAATATAAGTACTGTGAAAAGTATGGATTTGTCGATAGGTTGATACATATATCTGTGCATTTGACAATTTATTTTGAGTAGAAGATTTGTATATATCTTCAAAAATAAGAAAAAAACCGTATTTTTGAGAATATTAACGAATATTTAAGGGGATTATGGACAAATTTCTTGTCGAAGGTGGTCACAAATTAGGTGGAAAAGTAACAATATCAGGTGCAAAAAATGCTGCATTAGCAATTATACCAACGGTATTATTGGCTCAGGGAACTTTTCGTTTTCATAATATTCCAAACATTCGTGATATCTGGACTTTATCCCGATTATTACATTCTATGGGAGTACATTCAGAATTAAATAATGACGAACTTTTTGTAGATTCAACTGGAATAAATTCTACAGAAGCACCTTACGAACATGTCAAAAAAATGCGTGCATCAATAAACGTTTTAGGACCTTTAGTTGCAAGACATGGACACGCAAAAGTATCTTTACCTGGTGGATGTTCATTTGGACCACGTCCTGTTGATTTACACTTAAAAGGCTTAGAAAAATTAGGTGCAACAATTACTTTAGATTCTGGTTATATTATAGCAGAAGCGAAAAGATTACATGGAGCTAAATTTCACTTTGATATTTCATCTGTCGGAGCATCAGAAAATGTAATATCCGCTGCAGTTTTAGCAAAAGGAACTTCTTGCTTTACAAATGTTGCGGTTGAACCTGAAGTAACAGCACTTTGTAAACTATTAGTAAAAATGGGAGCAAAAATAAATGGAATCGGTACAACTACTTTAGAAATAGAAGGTGTAGATACACTTCATGCTGTAGATGAAGTAAATATACCCGATAGAATTGAAGCAGCCACATTTTTGATAATTGGTGCAATGACAAAAAGTACATTAACTGTTGAAAAAACAAATGCTTACCACTTAACAGCTGTAATTCAAGCATTAGAAGAATCAGGTTGTGAAGTTGATGTAACTGGAGAAAACATAACAATCAGTATGGACAAAGACCCCGAGCCTGTAAATGTATCGACTGCTGTGTATCCTGGATTCCCAACAGATGTTCAAGCACAATGGGCTGCTTATATGATGATGACAAAAAATGGTAATAGCCGAGTGACAGATAACATATATAAAAGTAGATTTTTATATGTTCCTGAACTTCACCGATTAGGGGCTGATATTGAAGTAATCGATAATACAGCCATAATTAATTCTGGAGCAACTTTAAAAGCAGCTACCGTTATGTCATCAGATTTACGAGCGAGTGCTTCATTAATTTTAGCAGCATTAGTAGCAGAAGGACAAACAGAAATTTTACGTGTGTATCATTTAGATAGAGGATACGAAAACTTAGAGAAGAAATTAACTTCTATAGGTGCTAGTGTTAAAAGAATCAAAACCGAAGAATATTAACAAATCATTAAATGATAGTACCATTTCGATATCAATCAACTTTTAGACATTCAATTGATCAGTTTTATTCCGATCAAGATGAATTAGTTGAATTACTTACTTTAGCAGATTCTCTACGAGAAAATGAGCTCTATGGTCAAGCTATAGAAGTAACAATCAAAGCACAGCAATTAATAATTGAAAATGCGATAGAATCTTTAGAAATAAAAAGCACAATCTGTTCAAGTTTGTGTTTTTTATTTTCTCAAATTAATCAATTTGAAACAGTATTAGAAATTTCTAAACCATTTTTAGAATCTAAAATAAGTTTTAACAATACTACTATCGAAACAATTTACTATTATGTCGGGAACGCTTATTTACAATTAGGAAATTTGTCTCAAGGCTTCAGTTATTTTCAGTTAGCAATTTCAGATGCCGAAAAATCAGAAAATAGTCTCATAATTACTTCTTCTTTGTTAGCTTGTTCTAGTATCTTGGCTGAAATTGGTGAAAAAGAATATTCACTGCAATATGGTCAAGAATGTTTGGAATTATTAAAATCTATTTCTGATCAGGAAATAGTTTTGAACATAAAAGTTCAATATGGTCATATACTACATATCTTAGAATTGTATGAAGAAAGTATTGAAGTTTGTAATGTAATAATTCGAGATATTCTTGCAATCAATTCCCAGAAAAAACAAGCGAAAATATTAACAGTTGTTTTTTCTTTGATAGGTTCAATATATTTGATTCTTGAATTACCTTCTGAAGCTCGTAAATATTATAATCAATCTGTAGAATTATACAAATACTTAGAAGATTACGAAGGAGCTGGGAAAGTACTTTCGAGTATTGCAATAGTTTATGAACGCTTTAAAGAATTTGACAAAGCTGAAGAATTCTATAAAGAATCTTTAAAATTGTTAAAAACAATCAACGAATCTATTTCGTATTTGAGAGTTGCTATTCTTTTTACTTCCTTTTTACTAACAAGAAATAGAAAAATTGACCTTCAATTTTTACATTCGTTGGAAGTGAATACAAATAGAATTAATTCTCTTCAATTACGAGCTGATTTGTACAACTTACTTTCTAAGGTGTATGAAAACTTAGGTGAATTTCGGTTAGCTCTACGGTACCAAAAACAGTTTATTGAAGTAGCTTTAAATCGTTCTGCTGAAAAAGAGAAAACCAAACTTCAAGAAATTAAAAACATCATTGAAATACGTCAGTTACAAAAATATTCTGAAATTAAAGTTGAAACAAATCAACAGTTAACAGAGTTAAACTCAAAATTAGTTAGATTAAATAAAATCAAAGACGACTTTTTCGCAATCGCCTCACATGACTTGAAGAACCCATTAGGTGCCATTAAGCAAGTAACTTCTTTACTTTTATACGATTCTGAATTAGATTCACAAACTAAAACTGAACTTTTAGAAAGTATGTATATTTCGGCACATTCAAGTTTTTTCCTCTTGAATAACTTAAATTTAATTAATGGGATTCAAGAAGGGAAAGTTACTTCTCAATTACAATCCATTGATATTAAAACGTTTTTATATGAATTTTTTTTAAAATCGTATTCTTCACTTTTAAAAGTAAAATCTCAATCGATATCTCATTCGTTAGATACTTCTTTTCAATCGAATACTAAGTTTTCAATTGATACTTTTGTTTTATCGACAATATTAGATAATATTTTTCTACAGTTCCTTATTAATTCTTTAAATAAAGCAGTTTTATATGCGGAATCTTCTATAAGAATTGATGAAACCAATTCTTATAATTTAGATATTGTCTTTTCAACGAATTCAAATTCATTAGAAATTTTCAAATATTTGTACTTGATTCAAGACAGACCAGAATATATTGGAAAACGCCAACTTACAAAAGAAACTATGGCTATTCTGTTATCCCTTTGTAAGGGAAGTTTACTATATAGACAGGAAAATGGGAAGGAATTTCTCAATCTTTCAATTCCCATAAACTAAAAAAGGTACTAACTTAGTACCTTTTTTAATTACATGAATTTAATAACTTATTTTGAAAAATTATCAGGTAATGGTTGCCAACATTCGAAATAGTTTTTTTGCAAAGGTGCTTCATTCATCGCAAAATTGGTAGTTTGAACTACGAACCTTGTTTCAAACATAAATGCTAAAGTTTTCGACAAATACTCTGGTTTCAAGTCTGCAGACGAAGCCTTTTCAAATGTTGTAGCATCAGGACCATGCCCTGACATACAATTATGCAAACTAGCACCACCTGGATTAAATCCATCAGCCTTCGCATCGTATTGTCCATACACTAATCCCATAAATTCTGTCATAAAATTTTTATGAAACCAAGGTGGACGAAAAGTATTTTCAGCTACTATCCAACGTGCTGGGAAAATCACAAAATCAGCATTCGCAGTGCCATGTAGTTCTGAAGGCGAAGTTAAGACAGTAAATATTGAAGGATCTGGATGATCAAATGAAACGGTATTTATAGTCATAAATCGATGTAAGTCGTATTTATAAGGATAGTAATTACCGTGCCAAGCAACAACATTCAGCGGAGAATGATCTGTTTCAGATTCCCATAATTGACCTAAGAATTTAGAGATTATTTTGGTCAGTACATTTTTATGTTCATAATGTGCAATAGGTGCCAAGAAATCTCTGGGATTTGCTAATCCGTTTGCACCTATTGGACCTAAATCGGGAAGTCGATAATATT
>JBDNFX010000207.1:0-2211 GCA_041689575.1 Kapaibacterium sp. (SeqCode) | reverse complement strand
ATAAATTTTGTTAATTCTTGTACTAAAGATCCATCAAAATTTAATTCGTCATAACTACCCATTACTGTTTCAAAAATCGCCCAAAAAACATAGTCTTTTACACCTTCATTTGATTCTCTATAATCACCAGAATACAGAGGACCAAAGAATTTTTCTGAATCATAAGGGTAGCCTAAAAAATAATGACTGTTATAACCTGTACTTGGTAGCCATGCAAATTTATTCCTTTTTTTATCGTAAAAATAGTTTGACAATGAAATTATAGATTTAGTTTCAAGGTCTATGTAATAACAATCAACACCAGAAAGGTATCTATATAATATTGCTTTCGATCTATCATAGCTCATTGAAACAATTTCAGCAGGTATCGTAAAAAAAGTAGGATTAACTCTACAATTTGGGCTACCGTCTAAGTCATTACTTTGTGGGTTTTCACAACTAGTTAAAAGAAGGAATTAAAATGTGATTTTATAGAAGAAAAATTTTGATATCATAATGTTTCTCCTTATTTGTAACAACAAATTGTTTAGTGAATACATTAGTTTCATTAGTTATAGTTACAAAAATACATTCCGGTAGGGATACTTCGAGAATCTATTGAAACTCTATTTCCTACTTATTCATTAGTAGAAAAGAATTCAGTGTATATTGCCAGAGTGCCGGAGTGCTAATTGTTGTCAATGCCTCAGTTGTGGCATTTATACTGAAGGTAGAAGATCCGTTCATAATAACCTCAAAACGATAAATATAAAGAATGAATTTGTAAAATAGCAAAGAAAGACGAAAGCATTTTTTTGTGTGAAGTAGGCTAGAACAGCGTCTGAATTCTTATTTCCAATCGGATTATGGCAACTATCTATGTTAGGAATGTGGGATTCTTACATTCTTCTAAAGTTTAAAACACGATAAATTATTAAATAAACAAAACTTTGTTATTTTTTTTAAAGAATTAGCCCCCTCTCCCCAAAGGGGCGAGGGCTGGGGAGAGGGGGTGATTTCCCAAAACGAAAAGACGCCCAAATTGGGCGTCTCTACATTGATATGTACTGGCAAGAAGAATGATAGTTAGCGTTGGAATGGATCTTTTACTTCGCCAACAAATATAACTGCATTTCCGCCACGTACGCCTTCGTTCTTAGTTTTGAAGGTTATTTGTTTCTTTTCCATTGCAGTGAAACTACTTTCTAAATAGACTTTTCTTGCTTGAAGAATTGATTCACTTACAGACGATTGAACTTCTTCTTCTGTTTCAGTTGAAACTGGAGTTGGTTCTGGTTCTACTTTTTTGCCCTTCGTTTTTTTAGATTTTACTTCTGTTTTTTTTGCGGAAACAGTCTTTTTAACGATTTTTGATTGATCAAAAGCAGCAACGATTTCTATTTGTATAGATCTATTATCTTTTATTAACGATTTTGCTTCCGCTATTAAAGAAGAAAGGACTGAAGTTGGAGAAGCACTTTTACTTTCAAATCCGTTTACAGCCGATATAACAGAACCTTGAGTTAAAACTCCCACTTTGAAATTGTGATCTTTTTCATAGTATTTCCCTTGGTTTTCAACGAAAACTTCTTCTACTTGGTTTAAAACATTGTAGCTTCTAAAACGGAAGGTGTATGTTTCTCCAGCTTTTACCGTTTGTTGGTAATCGCCATTAACATCAGATTTTCCTTTACCTTTTTCTCCACCACTACTTGAGACCATATAGTCAACAGAAGCAGGATTTCCCGTAAATTTGTCGTAAATTTTTCCTTGTAAGACAACGGTACTTTGAGAGTATACAAAGAATGGTGCTATAAAAAACAAGCACAAAAGGGCAGTTTGTATCACGTTTTATCTCCTATTATAAATAAAAATTATTTTGGCTGTAAAAAAGAACGAATCCCGTTCTTGCAATCATCGGTCATTCTGGTTAATGCATTCATAGTGGTTGCGTATTGCAAACCAGATTCTAACGACATACCATGAAGTTGTGTTAGCATTTCCTTAGTCAACCGTAAAGACGAAGCACTAAAGTTCGTCATTTTATTTGCTAAATTTAGAACTTCTGCATCTAAGGTTTCATCGGTATAGACATACGAAACAAGTCCTATTTCGAAAGCCTCGTCTGCAGAAAGAATTTCTGCTGTCAACATCATTCGACGAGTTCTGGTGTCTCCAATTTTTCTCAACAAATACACCATTACAATGGCAGGAATAAATCCAATTTTTACT